>CAJWZI010000404.1 GCA_913049615.1 uncultured Alphaproteobacteria bacterium
GATGATACCTAGCTTGAATAACTGGAAGCATAGGCGATCTCGATTTGGACAGTTAGGTATAAATTGGAAAATTATTGGCGCGTTCTAGGAGAGTAGCTTCGGCGACCAAACTTCTTCGCTGGCTCCGTGCAGACGTTGGCGTTCAGCGCTATGTAATTATTCCACTTGCGGCTCTCGTAGAATTAGTCGTAATAACGATTTGGAATTGAGCAATTTGGCCCGGTTCGCTGGATCCGTTAACCAGCACCCTATGTGTTTCGGTGTCCGTTGCCTCGCTGTTCGCTCGATGTTGACTCAATGTTGCCCAATTTATGGATGATAGTAGCATTTCTATGGCAACTAGATAACTAATTCACTGGAACAGCGGTTTGTTAGTCTTAATGGGTGGTTAATTGGATTATGTTAATAGTGTTTGCTGTATGAATTGTTGTTGAATGTGGTCTATTAGACCGGGGGCGAAACTAAGTGTTTTCTAAGCTATTCGGTTTGTTATCCGCGGATATGGCCATTGACCTCGGGACCGCCAATACCCTGGTCTACGTTAAGGGTCGCGGCATCGTCCTGAACGAACCCTCTGTGGTGGCTATAACTACGCGCAAGGGCAAAAAGATGGTCCAAGCCGTGGGTGAAGAGGCCAAGATGATGCTTGGCCGGACGCCTGGGAACATCGAGGCCATCCGCCCATTGCGCGATGGGGTGATTGCTGATTTTGAAGTCGCGGAGGAAATGATAAAGCACTTCATCCGCAAAGTTCATAACCGACGTAGTTTTGCCTCGCCCCAAATCGTCGTCTGCGTACCTTCAGGCTCAACGGCGGTGGAGCGTCGAGCTATCCAGGAATCTGCCGAGAGCGCCGGTGCCCGGCGGGTCTATCTGGTGGAAGAACCCATGGCAGCGGCCATCGGCGCCGGGCTGCCGGTGACGGAACCCACGGGCTCAATGGTGGTCGACATCGGCGGTGGCACCACAGAGGTTGCTGTCTTGTCCCTGGGTGGCATCGTCTATTCCCGCTCGGTCCGCGTAGGCGGAGACAAGATGGATGAGGCGATCATCGGCTATATCCGCCGCACCCATAACTTATTGGTGGGTGAGGCCACCGCAGAACGTGTGAAAACGGAGATAGGCTCTGCCTGTGCGCCGGAAAACGGCGAAGGGGTGGAAATGACTATCAAGGGCCGCGACCTGATGAACGGCGTGCCCAAGGAGATCTTCGTTAGTCAGCGGCAGATCGCTGAAAGTATGGCAGAACCGGTAGGCGCCATTGTCGAGGCAGTGAAGGTCGCTCTGGAACATACTGCACCAGAACTGGCTGCCGATATCGTCGATAAAGGCATTGTGCTGACGGGTGGGGGTGCCTTGCTAGGCAATCTGGATTTTGTACTCCGCCATTCTACGGGCTTGCCGGTTTCGATTGCCGACGGACCACTATCGTGCGTGGCCCTCGGTACAGGCCGGGTGTTGGAAGATATGAAATTGTTTAAGGACAGGGAGGTCTTTGACGCGTCTTACTAGACCTCGTATGTGAGGGGTCTCTGACCCTGTTGATCAAAGGTTTTGAACGAAACGGGCGGGACAGGTAGTGGCGAAAGGGCCAAGACTAACGACGCTATCGAAGGTCGCTGCGCCCGCGCGGGGGATGGCGCAGCGCTTTGGCTTGCTTTTGCTAATGGCCGCCGCCGGGACCTTGCTGATCCTAGGTAAAACTCATGGGGAGGTTGTCCGCCAACTGCGCATTATGGCGGTAGAGGCCTTTGCGCCGGTATTAGAAGTGATGAGTGCCCCGGTGATTTCGGCCCGCCATGCGCTTGCCGAGGTAGAATTCTTTTGGAATACCAATTGGGAAAACCGGGTCTTGCGGCGACAGGTGGCGAGGTTGAGTAAGTGGCAGACAATTGCCCGAAACCTGGAAAAGGAAAACGCCAACCTGCGCGGTCTGTTGAATCCGGCCCACGATCCCGCGCCAACGTTTATCTCGGCCCGAGTGATTGGCGATACCGGCGGCCTGTTCGTGCAATCCGCCCTACTGAACGCTGGCCGTCATGAAGGTGTTGAACGAGGCCAGGCAGCGACAAACGGCCTGGGACTAGCCGGCCGGGTGGTGGAAGTGGGAAGGAAATCTTCTCGATTGCTATTGCTCACCGATTTGAACTCGCGTGTTCCCGTGGTAGTCGAGCATTCCCGCCATCGGGCTGTGCTGGCTGGCGATAATTCGGCCCGGCCGCGCCTCACTTTTCTGCCCTCCAATGCCACGGTCAATCCCGGAGACCGGATAGTCACCTCCGGCCACGCCGGCGTGTTTCCGCCGGGGCTGTCTGTTGGTATTGTCTCCTCAGTCAGTGAGGGTGAGGTGCGCATTCAACCGTTTGTGGACTGGGCCCGATTGGAATACGTCACCATCCTACGGTATCGCACACTGCCGGCGGATGACATCACGCGAACAGGAAACGCAAAGGCGATCGGTGCGGGACAGTAAATGCAAATAACGCTGGCCAACAGGATAATAGATTTTACCAGAGCGGGTATCCCTTTCACCTTGTCGGTATTTCTGATTATTCTCGCAGTTCTGCCCTATGGCTTGCCGAAGTCTTCCTTAGCGGCACCCATTTTGGCCTTGATTTCGGTTTATTATTGGAGCGTATTTCGTCCGAATTTGATGCCGGCCAGCGCGGCTTTTCTTCTGGGTCTTATGGTTGATATTCTCAGTGGCGGGCCACCGGGCCTAAATGCTCTCGTGTTGATCATGGTAAATTGGGCCGCTTCGGGGCAG
>CAJWZI010000405.1 GCA_913049615.1 uncultured Alphaproteobacteria bacterium
ACCTCAAGGGCACCAGTCACAACGCGTCGCAGGGTACGCACCTTGGCCCATCGCGCGGCCAAAGACTCGTTGTGCCAGGACGACGGGATCTCGGGGAATTGTCGCAAATGCACACTTTCTTCTTCTGGAAAGCGGGACCGCCAGGCTTCTTCAGCCGTGAAGCACAAGATTGGTGCGAGCCATGCCGTCAGGCAGGAAAAAACCTGATCCAACACAGTTCGTGCCGCTCGTCGGCGATTGGAGGTAAGATCGTCGCAATAGAGAGCATCCTTGCGGATATCTAGATAGAAGGCGGAAAGGTCATTGGTGCAGAAATTACCCAAAGCCACATAAAGACGATGAAAGTCAAAATCGGCACTGGACTGTCGTACCAATTCGTCCAGTTCCGCCAAGTGATGTAATACTAATTGTTCCAGATACGGCATCTCTGCCAGTGGTAGGCGTTCGCTTTCATCAAAGCTAGCTAGGTTGCCTAGTAGGAACCGTAAAGTGTTCCGCAAACGCCGGTAGGCGTCAACCTGTGCCTTGATAATCTCGTTGCCGATGCGCTGGTCCACTGCATAGTCAGAGCTGACCACCCACAAGCGCAAAATATCTGCCCCAAACTGGTCGCAGATTTTTTGTGGGGCTGTCACGTTGCCCAATGATTTGGACATCTTTCGGCCCTGTTCATCCAATGTGAAGCCATGGGTCAAAACGGCATCGTACGGTGGCTGGCCGCGAGTGCCGCAGGCTTCCAACAACGAGGAATGGAACCACCCGCGATGTTGGTCAGAACCTTCCAGGTATAACGAAGCCGGCCATTGCAATTCAGGCCGCTGTTCCAGAACATAACTGTGAGTTGAACCGGAATCGAACCAGACATCGAGAATGTCGTCGATTTTTTCGTAATTATCTGGGTCATATTGGGGACCTAAGAGGTCGGCAGGGTCCGCATTAAACCACGCATCCGCTCCGGCTTGCTTCACGACGGAGATAATTCGCTTATTCACCACCTCATCACGTAGGGGTTCGCCGTTTCGTTTGTCCACAAATAATGTAATGGGTACGCCCCAAGCTCGTTGCCGGGACAACACCCAGTCCGGCCGCTCCGCAATCATAGCATGAATGCGGTTCCGGCCCGAATGTGGGATCCAGCGCACATTGTCGATGCCGGTCAGGGCGACTTCACGCAAGTCCGTTGTCGACATAGATACGAACCACTGGGGTGTGTTGCGGAAGATCAAGGGCGCCTTGGACCGCCAGGAGTGAGGATAGCTGTGTACCAATTTGCCGCTGCACAATAGCGTATCAACATTGGTCAATTCCTCGATGACCTTGGCGTCCGCCTTGAACACATGCTGGCCTGCGAACAAGGGCACATGATCAAAGAACAAGCCGTCGCCGTTTACTGTCTGGGGCACTTCGAGGCCATGGACCATACCCACGTCAAAGTCCTCGGTGCCATGGCCGGGCGCGGTGTGGACAAATCCAGTACCCGTGTCGTCTGTGACATGATCGCCAGGGAACAATGGTACGTCGAAGTCGTACCCTTTCCCGCGCCAGGGATGAGAGCACAAAACCTGAGCCAGGTTATCTTGGTAAACATCGCCGAGAACCGTATGGCTTGTGATGCCGGCTTCACCACAGACTTCCTCCAACAAGCTCCCCGCAAGGACAAGCTTTTCGCCCGGGCGTGCCAGAGAGCCTTCTGCCACGGCACCAACCCGTATCAACTTATAATTCAGATGTGTGCCGTAACAAATGGCTCGATTGCCCGGCATGGTCCAGGGTGTTGTGGTCCAGATTATGATGGAAGCACCCGATAACTGATCGCTCGGTGTGTAGATCACCGGAAAGCGCACGTGAATCGTGGTTGAGGTATGGTCGTGATATTCTACTTCCGCCTCGGCTAGCGCAGTTTTCTCTACAACTGACCACATCACAGGCTTAGAGCCGCGATAAAGGGAGCCATTCATGAGGAATTTGAGGCATTCCGCAACGATCTGCGCCTCCGCCTCATAGGACATAGTTGTGTATGGATTTTTCCAATCACCAATGACGCCCAGGCGCTTAAACTCCTCGGTCTGCACGATGATCCATTTATCGGCGAAGGCCCGGCATTCTTTGCGAAACTCATCGATCGGGATGTCATCCTTGTTCTTGCCGACCTTGCGGTATTGTTCCTCGATCTGCCATTCGATAGGAAGGCCATGGCAATCCCAACCGGGCACATAATTGGCATCCTTTCCGAGCATCTGTTGGCTGCGGTTTATGATGTCTTTGAGGATCTTGTTCAGAGCGTGCCCAATATGGATATTGCCGTTTGCATAGGGTGGGCCATCGTGCAGAATAAATTTTTCCCGGCCCTGGGAATCTTCGCGCTGCCGCTGGAACAGGTCAATTTGGTCCCATCGTTCCAGGATACTTGGCTCCAGCTTGGGTAGTTGGCCTCGCATGGGAAAATCCGTCTGAGGCAGAAATAGGGTTGATTTATAATCGATGGTCATTTTATCCGCCATTGAGGGTCCGGCCCTCAAAACTAAGATTCAAAATATTAATGATTTGCCTCTTGCCACGTTACGATTATTGCGCGTCTTGGTAGACTTAGAGACAGGTACCCGACCCTAATACCGAGCCGGGCCGGTAATTCGTATAAGATGGCGTATTTTCATGTTGAACATCGCCGCTATGTAGCAGGGGGCTGGTAGGCTGTCCAGGGAGGTCGTTTGCCTTAAATCACTGTGACGGCCATATTTTGTAGCCAACTTCGTCATT
>CAJWZI010000406.1 GCA_913049615.1 uncultured Alphaproteobacteria bacterium
AAAGGGTTTGCCGTCTGGTCGCAGAAAGATCCGCCTCGCCGTCCCGTCAGCGCGCAGTCGGCCTGCCTGCGGTCGCAGACGCTTGGCTAACGCGCGGCTTATCTGATGGCCGAATCGTGCCATAGTTTCCGCTGGCGCCACCAATTGGGTCCAGGGCAGATGGCCGTAGCGACTATGCAATAACGCCATGCCCCGCAAGGCTCCTGGTATCGCGATGTATCCCCCAGCGGCCGCCCTGCCAACGCGGAAATCCAACGTCTCCGCCCTGTTCGAACGGTGATCATAGTAAAGACATACCCCTCCGCCACCCAGCCCGACCGCGACAGGGTAAGTGACCGTCATAGCAAAATAGGCTGCCACCGCTGCGTCCGCCGCCGAACCCCCGGCCGACAAAGTATCCCGTGCCACCAGAGCCGCGCGTGGCTCTTCGCTAATAGCGGCACCCAAAAAACCTTCAACGGCACCAATCTCTCCCGTCTTGGGCGGCGCGACCCCACAGGCTGCTACCAGCAGCAGCAAAGCGGCCATGCAGCCGCGTTGACGCCGCCGCAGCGCAAACATAGGTTTATGTTGACTTAATGATGGAGCGGTGGGTGTGCGGTACATAATTGGACTATTACTGCTTTCTAGCTTAGCGTTGTCCCTTAGGCCTGAAACGGCCCAGGCGCGCCGGATCACCTTTATCCGTGACGCGGAAATCGAAGATACCATTCGTCTGTTAGGGATGCCACTGTTCGCCGTCGCCGGATTGGAACCTTCCGCCGTTCGTGTGCATTTGGTTAAGGATCCAGCAATTAACGCCTTTGTCGCCAACGGTCAGCGCATCTTTCTGAATACGGGATTGTTGATTGCATCGGACAACGCCAATCAAGTGATTGGCGTTTTGGCCCACGAAACTGGTCATATTTCGGGCGGCCATCTGGCACGCACCCATAAAGCCCTGCGGGATGCTTCTGCCAATTCCGTCATGGCATTTATACTTGGTGCCGCGGCAATGGCCGCTGGCCAAGGTCAGGCGGGTTCTGCCATCATCGCTGGCGGCCAGCATGTAGCACAACGCTCATTCCTAAAATACAGCCGGATACAGGAAAGTTCTGCTGATCAGGCCGCCCTGGATATCCTGAAAAAAACTGGCCAGTCAGCACGAGGCATGTTGGCGTTTTTCGAAAAACTTGGCGATCAAGAGGCGCTACTGACCGCCAGCCAGGACCCATATATCCGGACCCATCCCCTGAACCGTAATCGTATAGAAACCATTCAGGCAGCCATCGCCCGCACTCGCAGCTCAAACTCGCCAGAACGCCCGGAATTTGCCGCGCGCCATAGCCGGATGAAGGCCAAGCTAATCGCTTTTCTGCGGCATCCGGCAGATACCTTTCGCAAATATCCTGAAAGCGATAAAAGTATCGCTGGCCAATTTGCCCGATCAATAGCCTTTCACAAGAAACGGCAGACCCAAATGGCCCTGGATCTTATTGCGGGATTGATCGACGAGCACCCCGAAGATCCCTATTTCCATGAATTTCTTGGTCAGATACTTCTGGAGAGCGGCCGACCGGATGAGGCCGTCGCGCCGTATCAACGCGCCGTCGCCCTGCATCCCGATAGCATTTTGCTACGCATAGGTCTCGGGCAAGCACAAGTCTCAGACGAACAAATCTCCCACATCGACGAAGCGATCAAAAATATGCAACAGGCCGTACGCATGGCCCCTGACAATCCTAGAGCATGGCGTTGGCTGGGCATGGCCTATAGCCGCAATGGCGACATTGGGCTAGCATCTCTGGCCACGGCGGAACGTTATTTTCTCGCAGGCAAGTTCCGGGACGCTGTCCGCCAGGCTACTCGAGCTGAACGGACCTTGGCCAAGGGCTCACCAGGCTGGCTGCGGGCCCAGGACCTCAAATCTACTGCGCAATTGGCAGTCAAGCGCAGGAAGAAAAATTGAGGGATCCATCCCTTATCCTGGCCCTAGATCAGGGCACCACGTCTAGCCGCGCTATTCTTTTCGATGAACATGGCGTCGTCCGTGCTATGGATCAACAGGAACTGCCGCAAATTTTTCCCAAACCCGGCCTTATCGAACATGACGCCAAGCAGATTTGGCAAGATATTTTAAAAACCGCTCGGACCGCCCTACGCAAATCCGGGGTGGGAGCGGATCAGATCGCCGGCATTGGTATCACCAATCAACGCGAAACAACGGTGATTTGGCGGCGTGATACGGGCCAACCCATATTCAATGCCATCGTTTGGCAGGATCGGCGAACCGCCGAACACTGCGAGCGTCTGCGACTGGATGGCGCTGGTGACCAAATTCAAGCCCGCACAGGTTTGATTATCGATCCCTATTTCTCGGCCACCAAGATTTCCTGGTTGCTGGACAACGTCGATGGGGCGCGGACCGCGGCAGAGGCGGGCGAGTTGGCATTCGGGACTATCGATAGTTGGTTGCTGTGGAACCTAACTGGAGGGACTGTCCATGCTACGGATGCGACGAATGCCTCACGAACCATGCTGTTTGATATCCATCGCCAAGCATGGGACGAGGAGCTTTGCGCCTTATTCAAAGTGCCAATGTCCCTTTTACCGGATGTCCGAGACTCCTCGGAATATTTCGGGGCCACAGCAAATAACGTTTTCGAGGCACCCATTACTATCGCCGGCATAGCCGGGGACCAGCAGGCAGCAACGGTGGGGCAGACCTGTTTTCAAGAGGGCATGATTAAATCGACCTATGGCACAG
>CAJWZI010000407.1 GCA_913049615.1 uncultured Alphaproteobacteria bacterium
CTGATTCAATATGCCGAAGTCCCGCCGATATGATATGGTCTGCCCATAACAAAAATTTTGGGAAACGTCATGAGCATTGCCGCCGTCACATTGGACGACAAATACGAACAGGAAGAAGGCCGGGTTTTTATAACCGGCATGCAGGCCTTGGTACGCCTACCGATGCTGCAACGTCAGCGGGACGTAGCGGCAGGGTTGAATACCGCCGGCTTCATCTCCGGCTATCGTGGCTCGCCTCTGGGGGGATATGATGCCGCCCTGTGGCAGGCTTCACGCTTCCTCGCCCGTAGTCATATCAAATTCCAGCCAGGCCTGAACGAGGATCTGGCCGTGACAGCGGTTTGGGGTACGCAGCAGGTGAATTTGTGGCCAGGCGGGAAATACGACGGCGTTTTCGGCATTTGGTACGGCAAGGGCCCCGGTGTCGATCGCAGTGGTGATGCCATAAAGCATTTGAACTATGACGGCACTGCGAAACACGGCGGTGTGTTATTGATCGCTGGTGACGATCACGGTGCTAATTCTTCAACGCTGCCGCATCAAAGCGAATCCGCTTTCATTGCTTCTGGCGTGCCTGTGTTCCACCCCGCCGGCGTGCAGGAATATCTTGACCTCGGCCTTCACGGCTTTGCTATGTCCCGATTCTCTGGCTGCGCAGTCGGCTTCAAGGCGGTTGGGGAAACTGTCGAAAGCTCTGCCTCAGTCTCTATTGATCCCAATGGTATAGAAATTGTCAAAAGTATCGACTTCGACATGCCGGATGGTGGTCTTAATTTACGTTATCCCGACGTGGTGATGGAGAAGGAAAGCCGGCTGCTGGATTACAAATTGCCAGCTGTCCAGGCTTATGTGCGCGAAAACGGTCTGGATAAATTAATCTTTGACAGTCCGAAACCTCGTATTGGTATCGTGACAACTGGCAAAGCCTATCTGGACGTACGCCAAGCATTTGACGAATTAGGTCTGACCGCGCAAATGGCAGCTGATCTGGGAATCCGTCTTTATAAGGTCGCCTTGACCTGGCCCCTAGAGCCGGAAGGCGCCCTGGCCTTCGCTAAAGACCTGGAAGAGATTTTGGTGGTTGAGGAAAAGCGCCCAATTTTGGAAGACCAGCTGCGCTCACTGCTATACGGCCAAGTAGGTGCGCCAAAACGAATCTTAGGGAAACGGGACGAGCAGAAACATGTATTGCTGCCCGAAATTGGCGAGTTGACCCCAGGTATGGTGGCGCGAAGCATTGTCGGTCGTTTGAAAACCTTCAGCGAAATGCCCGATTTCGATCAACGTCTAGCCCGCATCGAGCAAATTGAAACCGGCGCCCAAGGCTCGCCTCCGACCATTCTGCGCACGCCTTATTTTTGCTCGGGTTGCCCTCATAACACCTCCACTCGTGTCCCAGATGGCAGTCGCTCTATGGCGGGAATCGGCTGTCACGGTATGGCCCTTTGGATGCCTGACCGCAATACACAGACCATAACCCATATGGGGGCCGAAGGCGTCAACTGGATCGGTCAGGCCCCGTTTTGCAAGACCGACCATATATTTCAGAACCTTGGCGATGGCACCTACTATCACAGCGGACTGTTAGCAATTCGCGCTGCGGTGGATGCTGGCGTGAACATCACCTATAAGATCCTATTCAACGACGCCGTGGCGATGACCGGAGGCCAGCCGGTAGTCAATCAGCCTGATAGAAAACTGACCCCGGATGAAATTGCCCGGCAAGTCCATGCGGAAGGGGTCGCCAAAGTTGTTTTGGTGACGGATGAGCCAAATAAGTATCCCATCGGCACAAATTGGGGACCCGGCACCACGATCCATCACAGGGACGATTTGGACGTGGTACAAAAGGATCTGCGCGCAACACCAGGCTGCACGATCCTGATCTATGATCAAACTTGCGCCGCAGAAAAACGCCGCCGTCGCAAACGTGGCCTTTTTCCTGATCCGCCAAAACGCGCTTTTATTAATGATTTAGTATGTGAAGCTTGTGGCGATTGCTCTGTCGCTTCGAATTGTGTCTCGGTTCAGCCCAAGGAAACAGAGTGGGGCCGCAAGCGGCAGATTGATCAGTCCAATTGCAATAAGGATTTTTCTTGTGTCAACGGTTTTTGTCCTAGTTTTGTGACTGTACATGGCGGCAACGTGCGTAAGGCTGAAAAACCGTCCGGTGCGGCTGGCGATGGGGATGATTTGTTCGCGGGCTTGCCGATGCCGGACCTGCCGTCGTCAGCAGAGCCTTTCGGGATTTTGATCACCGGTATTGGCGGCACTGGTGTGGTAACGATTTCCGCCTTGTTGGGCATGGCCGCGCATCTCATGGGCAAAGGGGTTTCTGCCCTTGATATGGCCGGTCTGGCGCAAAAGAATGGCGCCGTAACGTCGCATGTCCGGATCTCGGATGCGTTAGAGGATCTCCACGCGGTGCGTATTGCCACGGGTGGATCCAAGTTGATCCTGGGTTGCGATATTGTGGTGGCGAGTGGTGCTGACGTGATGTCCTCTATCAATGAAGGAGTGACAGGCGCAGTGGTGAATAGCCACGTAGTGCCCACGGCTCAATTTTTAGCGGACCAGGACATGGAAATGGCCGGTGATAATCTAGTTACGCAACTGCGTGATGCCTTGGGTTCCGATCATAGCCATTTCGTCAACGCCACCAAGTTGGCCACTGCTCTGTTAGGGGATTCCATTGCAACCAACCTCTTCCTGTTAGGCACGGCCTTCCAGCATGGCTAT
>CAJWZI010000408.1 GCA_913049615.1 uncultured Alphaproteobacteria bacterium
GAAATACGCATAAGCGCAACTGAATCTCGGTAAACACCGCGAATGATTTTCTGTCCGCTCAGCATCTCGATGACTATCAGGCCAAACGCAATTGATTGGTGGAAACCGGAGTTGGCTGAATTCTTATGTTCTCAACGTCGGCAACCCCGGCCAAGACGCCCATAAGCATCGCTGTGCCGGAAGTTGCGCCGACGGCGCAAAGATTGCGGACGGCTTCCTGCAAGTCGCCGTTACCGTAAATCGCGGATAGCAGCGATACCACCGGCTCGATGAACAGCCCTTCCATGGCGTTGTTCAGCATTTCCGCGCTGATCTCATTGGTAGCACGTAAACGCAGGCGGATTTCCGATGCTAGCGCTCGATTGGAACGCCGTGTTGGCGCCACCAGCATCGGTGCTGCAAGCAGTCCGGCCAGGACATCATCTCCGGCAGGAGTCAGACCCTCACCCCGCCCAATCAGGGTTCGCGGACTGAAAATTGGCGGAAATTCTCTGGCAACGGATCGAACCATATTCCAAAGCTCTCTCACCAAACCTGCTGGCGGGCGAGATCGTGGCTTAAACTTCCCACGCCATACAACAGCGCCACGACAATCAATTTTCAAGCTACTCGCTGAAAATCGCACAATGCCACCCCTGCAATGGGTTGAGGTGCCTCGGCGAACAGCTGATTGAAAACGAAAATCAGCCGGCGTGTCGACACGGATGCCACGTGGTATATCAAAATAATCTGCTGTCGTGCAGGTAGCTAGACGCCCATTCACCAATCGAAAATTGCAGGCTCGATCAAAAACCCCGGTAACCACAGCGTCGAAGTCCGTCAATAGTAATTCTGATCCAACAGTTATCGCGGCGAGAGCGGTCATAATACCACCCAATCATCCAATAGACCGTCCGGACCGAGCCAACGCGGCCAGTCCGGACTACTCAGTCTATTACCATACTCGATCAGGATTTTTGTGGCTCAACCTCCATTTTGGTAAAGCCCATGCAAATTACAGCCATAACCAGATAGCTCAACGCGACCATCGGCGATACCGCCACCCCAACCGCTGGCCCATGAATGAAGCCGAAGAAAGCCAAAATCGCTCCAATTACACAGAATATTGCTGCGCCTTTTTGATTGCGGTCGATCAGCATGACAACAATACCGCCAAATATTAAGCCGGTAATGATGGCTCCACCACCCAAGGTTTCAAGGCCTTTGTAAAGCACTCCATTCTGAGCGAGCTTGCCCATACCGACAGCAGCCGCGTTTGTGCCCGCCGCGCCCAAAGCCCCGTCGATCAAAACCTTCGCCCAGGCCGCCAAGTGCGGCACAACGGCAAAAATGATCGCCGGTGCATGGCTTTTCGGCGTCGCTTGGAAAGCCTGAGCCCCTATCAGTGCGCCGATATAGAGCAAGATCGGAATAATCGCGACAACAGGAATGACATCAAGAAGCAACGACACAATGCTGAGCCAGGTCAGTACTAACACCATAACCCCAGTGGCAATCGAGTAGCCTATCTTTCCGCCGATCGATTTCCAACCGGGATGACCGATATAAACGGCGTTGGCAAATGGGCTTCCTAACAATGTGCCGACCAGGCTGATGCCACCTTCAGCAATCAAGGTCTCCTTGGTGCTGTATTCGTCGCCCGCAGCGGCCGCACTTTCAACATTGTCCATCGCCTCAATGAAATCGTAGACGCCAAACGGTATGGCGGTCACGATAATGAAAGCTAGGAACTCAAAACCCGAGAATACATGCCCGAACACCGGTAGCGGCACAGAAAAGCCGACATTGCCGAGCGAGCTTTGCACCGAGGTCGGATCCATGCCGCCGAAGCCCCAGCCAAACGCGAAACTAAGCCATGCGAGAATGGTGCCGACTACGATGGCCACGAGACCGCCGGGCAGATTGCCGGGGAATTTCACTCCTCCGAACCAGGCACCTAAAATGATCACTAGCGAAACCATGCCAATTATTGGCGTTTCGAAAATCTCCATCGCCGGTCTGAGTGATATAAAAGTAATGGAAATCCCGGCTAAGGTGCCCAACAGAGCTGCGCGCGGTGTCAACCGCCTGATCATCGGCGCGATGAAAGCGCCCGCAAACAATACGATGCCTTCAATGAAAACCCAGGCAAGGCCCGCCTCCCAACCCTTGATCGGATCCTTCGTTTGCAAAGTAATTGGCAACATGATGACAAAGACGACGATGAACATGTGTGGCACACTTGGCCCCGATGGCAGGGCCGTGACATCGTCCCGCCCGGTCTTTTCGGCCAGCCTCTTCGCCATCCAGGCATAATAAATATTGCCGAGAAAGAGCATCAGGCCGACGGCCGGGAGAATTTGTCCAAACAGAATCGCGTCCGGTATCTTGATAACGTATTTCAAAAGCCCTGTCAGAACCAACAGGTTGACAAGAACATTAGTGCCGAGACCGAAGAACGCGTTCAGATCACCTGACACCCATAATGGTGTTTTGCTACCCACAATTTTCTCCCTACATCAAATAGCTACCGCATACGTAGATGGCACTCCTTTGCATGATTCGGATTATGCCATTAGTTGCCTACCGTGGTTAAAAACTTTTTTGAATCGGAGACCCAGCCGAAGATCCCGCCTTGTGCCTTGATCATTTCAATTCCGATCCGTTGGAATTCAGGGAAGTAGGATCCGACGCAATCTTCCAGAACGACACATTCGTAGCCGCGGTCGTTGGCTTCGCGAACCGT
>CAJWZI010000409.1 GCA_913049615.1 uncultured Alphaproteobacteria bacterium
GAACCTGACAAGATTGTTTCCATGCAGGTTGCTGCCGACGCGGAATAACTCCCGATCCGTGGTGCCCAAGGATCGGATTGTCACGCCATGGATGTCGAATTATTTAACTTTGAGTTACCTGACGAGGCGGTCGCCTTGCGCCCGGCGCGTCCGAGGGATAGCGCGCGCCTATTAATTGTGGGGAAGGATGGCTGTCAGGACCGGGTGATTGGTGATTTACCTCAACTACTTCTACCCGGTGATTTGTTGATATTCAATAACACCCGTGTCCTGCCACTGCAATTGTTGGCCCGACGCGGGGCCGGCCGAGTCGAACTGACCCTAATGCAGCATCTGGGACCGGGCCGCTGGCGGGCTTTCGCAAAACCGGCCCGTAAACTAAGCGGGGGTGATGTACTACTGATCTCGGAAGGCTTTGCCGCCACCGTGGAGGCTCCGCACCAAGACGGCCAGGTTGTGCTAAATTTCGCCTTTTCCGACGATGTTATGATGGAGGCCCTGCAGCGGTTCGGAACAATGCCACTACCGCCTTATATTCGCAAACATCGAGCGGTGGATGATCAGGATGCGGTGGACTATCAGACGGTTCTGGCCCGCCATGATGGCGCCGTTGCCGCGCCTACGGCTGGATTGCATTTTACTGAAGAATTGTTGCATCGCCTTTCTGAGGCAGAGATAGAGCGGGGAGAAGTAACCCTGCATGTAGGGCCAGGCACCTTTTTGCCTGTTACTGCTAATGATACCGATGATCATATCATGCACAACGAATGGGGCCAGATAGACGGGCCTCTGGCGGCGCAAATTCGGTTCACCAAGGCCAATGGCGGTCGGGTCGTGGCGGTGGGCACTACTTCCCTTCGTCTGCTGGAAAGCGCCGGCGAAGAGGCGTTTTCAGGCGAAACGGATATCTTCATAACACCAGGCTACGAATTCCGTGTGGTTGATGCTCTTTTGACTAACTTCCATTTGCCTCGATCCACCCTGTTCATGTTGGTGGCGGCCTTCTCGGGCTTAGAAACAATGCAGGCAGCCTATGCCTACGCAATTCGGTCTGGATACCGGTTCTATTCCTATGGCGATGCTTGTTTGTTGGAGAGGCCGGCATGACCTACCAATTTGACGTTTTCTCCCGGGATGGTGCCGCCCGAGTTGGTCAACTTACAACGGCTCATGGGAGAGTTCGCACGCCTACCTTCATGCCCGTGGGCACTGCGGCGTCGGTTAAGGCGATGACACCAGAAACCGTCCGTGAAACGGGAGCGGACATCATTCTGGGTAACACCTATCACCTGATGCTGCGGCCCGGCGCCGAACGGATCGCTAAGTTCGGCGGACTTCATAAATTCATGAACTGGCAGAGGCCAATCCTTACGGATTCAGGTGGTTTCCAGGTTTATTCCCTGTCCGATTTTCGCAGTATAGACGAGGACGGCGTGACCTTTCGCTCTCACATCGACGGTGCCAGGATCCATTTAAGCCCAGAACGAAGTATTCAGGTTCAGCATCTTTTGGGTACAGATATCACCATGGCCTTTGATGAATGCACGCCCTACCCGGCGACGGAGACGGTGACAACGGCATCCATGCGCCTGTCCATGCGTTGGGCGGACCGCTGCCGCGCCGCCTTCGTGGAACGGCCCGGCTATGCCCTGTTTGGTATTGTACAGGGCGGTATTTACGCTGATCTGCGGGAGGAATCAGCCAAGGCTTTGCAGTCCATAGGATTCGATGGCTATGCCATCGGCGGTCTGGCTGTAGGCGAGGGACAGGCACTGACTTTTTCCACCCTTGATGTTACGATTCCACATTTGCCCGAAGACAGGCCGGTTTATCTTATGGGTGTGGGCAAGCCCGACGACATCATTGGCGCCGTCCGGCGGGGCGTGGACATGTTTGACTGCGTCATGCCGACCCGCTCAGGACGTACGGGACAGCTGTTTACGGCGCGCGCCATACTAAACATCCGCAACGCCCGCCACGCCGACGACCCCCGCCCTGTGGACGAGGCCTGCCGCTGCCCCCTGTGCTGCAATTATTCCAGGGGATACCTGCACCATTTGTTCAAGGCTAAGGAAATTTTAGGTTCTATGCTGGCGACTTGGCATAATTTAACTCACTATCAGGATTTGATGCAAAACCTGCGACAGGCAATCCGGGAAGGTCGCCTGGATACTTTCGAAGATGAGTGTCGCGCGACTTCCCAAATTGGCGATATTGATCCAATTTGAAATATCCGGCCCCACCGGTTAAATTTCCATTGATCCCATGCTGCCGCCGACATAAGTTCCGTCCCGCGATGCGCCCGTAGCTCAGTTGGTAGAGCACCTGACTTTTAATCAGGTTGTCACTGGTTCGATCCCAGTCGGGCGTACCAATACTCCATTGAAAACATTCAAATTTCTTGCGGTTCTGTTTTAGACACATCCCAAAACTACCGCCCTGTCACACCACAGTCACAATGAGGTGTGTCCAATGGCAAGCATACGAAGTCGTAATGGCCGATATCAAGTACAAGTCCGGAGAGCTGATTTAGGCTCCCGGTCACGAACCTTTGTTCTCAAACAAGATGCAGAACGATGGGCCCGTAAGATGGAAGCCCAGTTCGATCAGGGGGAATTTCAACAACTCAGGTCCAAGGATATTTTGCTGCATGATCTGATTGATCGATATCGCCGTGAGATCACCCCGTCCAAGAAAAGTAGAGATACGGAAGGGGCGAGGCTTG
>CAJWZI010000410.1 GCA_913049615.1 uncultured Alphaproteobacteria bacterium
AAAAGGCTTGCGGTGTTTCGCCGCAAGCCATTTTTTTTACCCCGTTTTTCCTTCAAGGCCCTGAATTTTTCGTATACAGACACTGTTGAATGGGAGATAGACCATGGACCCCACACTCAGCAATAATATCAGAATAGGTATTCTTGGTGCCTCAGGCTATACCGGCGCCGAGCTTGTGCGTCTGCTGGCCCGCCATCCCTATGCCGAAATCGTCGTCATGACTGCCGACAGTAACGCGGGCGAACCATACGAAAAGGTTTATCCCCATTTGGGTGGCCTAGACCTGCCGGCCCTGGTCAAAGTGGACGAAGTAAAATGGGATGGAATTGACGTAGATACCGTATTCTGCGGCCTGCCCCACGGCAACACGCAAGAATTTATAGCCGGCTTCATGCAAAACACCCAGCACAGTGTACTGAATGCAGCTACACAAATTGGTCCCAGCGACGCAGCGAAGGCCATAAACAAAACGCCCCGTGTCATTGATTTGTCCGCCGACTTCCGCTTGGAGGACGTCGATACCTATGCTGAATATTACGGGCATGAACATTTCGCACCGCATCTGCAGCGGGAAGCGATCTACGGCTTGACTGAAATGTACCGCGAGCAACTTGCCGATGCCTGCCTTGTCGCCTGCCCGGGCTGCTATCCGACAGTAGCGATCCTGACCTTAGCTCCGCTATTGGCGGCGAGAAAAATCACCCCGGAGGACATTATAATCGACGCCAAGACCGGCATCACCGGCGCCGGTCGGTCTGCAAAGGCGGACAATCTGTTTTCGGAGGTGTCGGAGGGACTACACGCCTATGGCATCTCTTCACATCGCCACGGGCCAGAAATTGAGCAGGAATTATCAAAGGCATCTGGAGATAAAATTACGGTTAATTTTACACCACATCTGGCGCCCATGAACCGGGGCATTCTGGCCAGCAGTTATGTCCGATTGGCAGGCCGCGCAACGGCGGATGACCTGCGGGACTGCCTAAGGGAACGTTACGCTGATGAACCATTCGTGCGAGTCGTAAACGAGGGCGTGGCGCCGGCAACACGAGACGTGCGGGGTTCCAACCATTGCCTGATCGGCGTTTTTGCCGATCGTCTTCCTGGTCGGGCTATTATCATCTCGGTGCTCGACAACCTGGTTAAGGGGTCCTCGGGGCAAGCCATCCAGAATATGAACATTATGTTTGACTTGCCCGAGGCTACTGGCCTGGAGCAGGAAGCCCTATTCCCATAATTGCGGTTAAAGGATTGATTACATGAGTTCTGGAAACATCATCAATTATTTGGGCATCTCGCCGGATATACACCCCGACGCCTTTGTCGCCCCCAGCGCCTATGTGATCGGCAAGGTGGATATCGGAGCCAAGGCATCAATCTGGTACAATTGCACCGTGCGGGGCGATGAAGAGCCGATACATATCGGCGCCGGCACCAATATTCAAGATGGCAGTACCATCCATACCTCAGGCGGCGTCACAGATACCTGGATTGGCGAACATGTGCTCGTAGGACATATGTGCCTTTTACACGGCTGCCGCATAGAGGATCGCGCATTTATCGGCATGGGATCCGTCATACTGGACGAGGCGGTTGTGGAATCCAATGCCATGCTGGCGGCTGGGTCCCTCTTGACGCCGGGAAAACATATACCTGCCGGAGAATTGTGGGCCGGCAGCCCAGCCAGATTTAAGCGTGATCTGCGTCCAGAGGATTTGGAAATCTATTCAGAGTACGTAGCCCGTTATGTCACCCTAGCAGAAAACCACACCGCCGCCCTAACATCGTCTTGAAAATGCTTAGGTAGAACCATGCGCGTAATCGTTACAGGCGCCGGTATCGGAGGATCCGTTCTGGCTCTGGCCCTTGAACAGTTTGGTGCAAAGGAGGGCATTGATTATGTGGTCCTGGAGCAAGCCCCTGCATTGACCGAGGTAGGCGCGGGTATCCAGTTGAGCCCCAACGGCGTGCGCATTCTAGAACGGCTAGGCCTTGCTGATGATCTATCCAGATTTGGCGTCGAACCGGGATCCCACCAGCTGAAAAACTGGAAAACCGGCGAGACGGTGTTGCAGACGCCACTAAAGGCCGTGGTCAAGGATACATTTGGCGCCCCTTATTATCATGCCCACCGGGCCGATTTGATTGACGCCCTGGCCATCCGGCTAAATCCCAATCGCCTACGCCTGAACACCAAGGTAGTGTCGGTCGATCAGGATGGCGACAAGGTGATGGCTAGGTTGGCCGATGGCAGCAGCGAATTCGGCGATGTATTGATTGGCGCCGACGGCATACATTCGGTGATCCGTAACCAAGTCTTCAATCCGGAGCCACCGCGGCCTTCGGGCTATGTCGCCTGGCGTGGAATGGTGTCCACTGAACGCGCCGCCCATCTGGGTATCGACAAACAGTCTGTAGCCGTTATGGGCCCACGCCTGTCCATCGTCTTCTACTACGTCTCGGGTGGAACCAAAATCAACTGGGTCGCCATTGGCGCCAGCGATGACAAAATTCATGAAAGTTGGTCGCAAACCGCCTCCAAGGACGAGGTACGCAAAAGCTTCGACGACTGGTACGACCATGCCAAGGGTCTAGTGGATCTAACCGACGAATTATTCGTCACGGCTCTACACGACCGGGAGCCTTTGCGCGGTTGGGTAAACGGACGTATCGCCGTGATGGGCGATGCCGCACATGCCATGCTGCCTTATCACGCACAAGGC
>CAJWZI010000411.1 GCA_913049615.1 uncultured Alphaproteobacteria bacterium
CAAAGACGCCACTAAGATTGAGGCACTTCATTGTGGTGAAATCCCAATCTTCGAACCAGGTTTGGATGAGTTGGTCGAAAGTAATGTGAACGCGGGACGCCTGTCATTCACCACCGACCTGCAGCAGCCAGTGGCGAACGCCGACGCTGTTTTTATTGCCGTCGGCACTCCTTCGCGTCGGGGCGATGGGCACGCTGATCTTACGTATGTATTTAATGCCGCTCGTGAAGTGGCCGACGCCTTGGATGGCTATACGGTGATCGTTACTAAATCCACCGTCCCAGTGGGAACCGGCACTGAAGTGTACAAGGTTGTCAGGGAAACAAGCCCAGGTGCAGACTTTGACGTCGCCTCAAATCCGGAGTTTTTGCGCGAGGGAGCCGCTATCACCGATTTCATGCGACCCGACAGAGTAATTGTAGGGACGGATAGCGAACGGGCCAAGGAGGTCATGGGTGAGTTATATCGTTCACTTTTCCTGAATGAGACACCAGTGATGTTCACGACAAGGCAATCGGCAGAATTGATCAAATATGCCGCTAACGCTTTCCTTGCCACAAAAGTCACCTTCATCAACGAAATTGCTAACCTGTGCGAGCAGGTCGATGCAAACGTTCAGGACGTCGCGCGCGGTATAGGTTTAGATGGGCGTATCGGAAGCAAATTTTTGCATGCGGGCCCAGGCTATGGCGGCTCCTGCTTCCCGAAAGATACACTCGCATTGTTACGCACCGCCGAGAATTTAGGACTTCCCATGGACATCGTCCAGGCGACGGTGAACGTCAACAACCGGCGAAAGCGAGAAATGGCGCAAAAGATCTTTGATGCCTGTGGTGGTTCATTGGAAGGCAAAACTGTCGCGATATTAGGCCTGACGTTCAAGCCGAACACTGACGACATGCGCAATTCCCCCAGCCTGGATATCATACCCGCCCTGCAAGCAGCAGGCGCCAAGATCCGCGCCTACGATCCCGAAGGGATGGATGAAGCACGGATGATGTTGGATGGCATCGAATATTGCGATGATGCTTACGACACATTACCTAATTCAGACGCCCTGGTGATCATAACGGAATGGAATGTCTTTCGTGCCATGGACATGCATAGGGTAAAGGACCTTTTGAATTCGCCGGTCCTAGTAGACATGCGCAATATTTATGATCCTGAAACCATGCGGGAACTGGGTTTCACATACGTATCTGTCGGCCGACCATCCGTCCGACCCTGAAGTAACAGATGCTGGAGACGGGAAAAGAGATACGGGATGCGTAAATAATGCAAAACCACGAATTTCATGGCTCCGTCTTGCGTAAATACGACATACGCGGCGTAGTTGGCGATACGCTGTCTCTAGCAGATGCCTATGCCATCGGCCGGTCATTTGGCACCAATCTAGCCCGTGACGGAGGCACCAAGGTGGCGGTCGGCTATGATGGCCGCCACAGCTCGGTTGACATGGCTAAAAGTCTCGTTTGCGGTTTGAACGATGCCGGCATTACTGCATTGCGGGTGGGCCGTGGGCCAACGCCTATGTTGTATTTCTCGGTTTATCATTTGCCGGCTGACGCCGGCATCATGGTAACAGGTTCCCATAACCCACCCGATTACAACGGCTTTAAAATGATGGTAGGTGGAAAGCCGTTTTTTGGCGATCAGATTCTAAATTTAGGCCGCATGGCACGTGAAGGTGATTGGGCCGCAGGCCTGGGTACTGTTGAAGATCACGATGTTCGTCCTGCCTACCTGGACAAACTGGCTGGTGCCTACACCACCGACACGCCCTTGTCCGTTGCCTGGGATTGCGGGAATGGGGCTGCAGGTGACATCTTGCCCGATCTGATCGCCCGCTTACCCGGTCATCACATTGCACTGAATGAAGTGGTAGACGGAAGCTTTCCGTCGCACCATCCTGATCCAACGGTAGCGGCGAACCTGGTGCAACTACAAGAAGCCGTAACCGATGGCAAATTAGATATGGGAATCGGTTTTGATGGTGATGGCGACCGAATTGGCGTTGTGGATGGGCAGGAGCGCATCTTATGGGGTGACCAGCTTTTGGCGATCCTGTCCCGGGGTGTTTTGGCGGAACGCCCCGGCAGCACGATTATCGCGGATGTAAAAGCAAGTCAGGTATTGTTCGACGAAATTGCACGCCTGGGCGGCAGGCCCTTGATGTTCAAGAGCGGGCATTCCCTGATCAAGAGCAAGATGGCCGAAACAAATGCGCCCCTTGCGGGCGAGATGAGTGGCCATATCTTCTTTGCCGACAAATACTACGGCTTTGACGACGCTCTTTACGCCGCGGTCCGGTTCCTAGACGTCGTAGCGAAATCGAGGCAAAGCGTCGTCAGTCTTCGCGACAGCCTGCCACAAATGGTCAATACGCCGGAAGTTCGGTTCGATTGCGACGACGACCGAAAATTTCAGGTGGTGGCCGAAGTGGTCGCCGCTCTTCGCGAACAGGGCGCCAAATTCTCCGACATAGATGGTGCCCGGGTCTCCAATGAAGACGGATGGTGGTTACTCCGCGCTTCCAATACGCAACCAGCCCTCGTAGTTCGCTGCGAGGCTTCGAACGAGGCCAGCTTGGGTCGATTGAAGGCCGCTGTCACGACGGCCTTGGCACCGTGTGGCGTCACGCCGCCCGACGATTTTTAACCAAACTTGGCCAGGAACCGGACAATAGCCTTTGTGCGGTTGGTGAACAGTTT
>CAJWZI010000412.1 GCA_913049615.1 uncultured Alphaproteobacteria bacterium
ATCATAATAAGCAGCGAATTGAGCCCGGATATCACCCAGGGTCTCCGCCGGTTCTCGCAGGTTCTCCCTAAGGAAATCTATTACCACGGGATTTTCCGCGCCCGCCTCCATGATCTTACAGATAGGAATACACAAGCCTTCCTCGAAGTTATCTTGGGCACTGGGGGACGGCGCGCCACCGATGTCGACTGTATGGGCCGTGCTGCCAGCAAAGGCAATTAGATTGCCGTCCTTGAAAATGGGGCAGATCATCGAGATATCGTTTAGATGACCCGTGCCGATCCAAGGATCGTTGGTGATGATTACATCGCCGGGACGCAGTGTTTTCTTAGAAAATTTCTCCAAAACGGCAGTCAAAGTTCGCGGCAGGGTACCGATAAAGCTGGGGATTGAGCGTTTTGACTGCACGAACTGCCGGCCCTGAATATCCAGCAGGCTGAACGCCATATCGTAATTGTCCCGCACAACAGATGAGAAAGCCGCACGAATGAAGGTTTCAGAAACCTGATCGACGATGCCGTTCAGTCGTTGCCAGATCAGACCAAGGCGGATGGAATCCACAATCATGTACACACTAGTCCTTGTAAACTCTTGTACGCCAAGGTTCATGATCAGGGTTGTTACCCCGCACGATGCCGTCAAATTCAGCTTGCAGCCGTCTTGTAACCGGGCCCGGTTTTCCGGAACCAACGGGTCGACCATCAAATGCGGTGACGGGCCCAATCTCCTGACCCGTGCCGCAATAAAAGGCTTCCTCAGCAATATACATCTCAGTGCGGCCAATGGGTCGTTCTGCCATTTCCACTCCGATTTCCGCGCCAAGCTCTAAAATGGTCTTACGAGTGATGCTCTCCAGGATGCCGCTATTCACGTCAGGAGTGAGAAAGACATCGTCCCGCATTAGGAACAAACAGCCGCCGGGCCCTTCGCTGATTGTTCCGTCCGGGTTCAGGATCACTGCGCCGCCGGCGCCTTGGCGCTTGGCCTCCAACCCGGCCAGGCGGCTATTGAGATAGTTTGCGGAGGCTTTGATGCGCGGTGGCGAGGCGTTGTCGTTGTTGCGGGACCAACTGGAGGTGATGAAGGTCTGGCCTTTTTGGAATGCCGCCACACGGGGCCGGGGCCGGCAAATGATGGTGCTGCCCACTGGGCCAGTCGCCGTCATAGAACCCCAATCGTCCACATAGACTTGTAGACGGATATAGGCATCCTCCTGGAATTGGTTGGCCTTCAACGTTGCTATTATATCCTGGGCGAATACTTCGGATGAAGGAGGATTATCCAATTGCAACAACTTCATGGAGAATTGCAGCCGTTTCAGATGATCCTCCAGGCGAAAAATGAACAAGTCCCCGACTTCGGAATTCCAATAGGCACGAAAGCCCTCAAACACCAGGGCCGCAAAGGTCAGGCCCGGCGCCATTACCGAGATCTTGGCGTCTTCATAGGGGACAAGGGTGTGGTTCTGAGTCACCCAATTTATTTGAGCACGGCTATCAGCAGTTGTATTCACTGTATCTAATAATCCCTACGGCATGTTCATTGAACGCCGGATATATTGCACAAGCCATCGTTGAAGGCGAGAACATGGGGCACTATTTGCAGTCAAACATCCCAGCTCGCGAAAACGGCGCGTAGGGCGGTAATAAATGCAAGCGGCTGATCCATCGTCAGGTGGTGCTGAGCATCGGGTATGCCTATCATAGGATTAGCGGAATTAAATATGCCAGACATATAATCCACTACTTCGGGGCCAAAAATAGCGCTTTCTTCACCATAAATCATGGCCTTGGGGCAAGGTAGTTCGCGCAGATAATCTTCCAATGGCTCGTCATGCAATCCCGCGACACGGGCGGAAGGATCAAATTTCCAGGTGTATCCACCTTCACATTCCCTGAGGGAGTGGCGCGCAATGTGTTGGACAATATACTCGTTATCGCAAAATTGCGGTGGTATGGGCCGAAAGCGGTATATCATCTCCTCCTTGTCGGTGAAAACCCGGTTAGGGGGACGCTTAGGTGGGTCGAAAAACCGGGATTTGTCTCCGGTCGGCCGGTTTTCGGGCCGCAAGGGAGAATCGACGATAACCGCACCCGATATCTCCGCACCATGAGCATGGCCGTAGCACATTGTCATGAAACCGCCGAAACTATGACCCACGATGATCGGCTTTTCACCTAATTTGGCATCGGCCAGCACCGCAGCAATTTCCGGCACATGAACCTCGCTGCCATATCCATCTCGCCAACCGCTGTCACCCATACCGGACAGGTCAATTGCAGCGATTGGTCGGTCGTTACAAAAAAACGGTGCGATAAAATCCCACCAATGGGCGTGTGCGCTGGCCCCATGAATCAATAATATGCCAGGTCGTTCTGAAACCCCGGGTCCCCAACGTAAATAGTGGATATCACAGTCCATGACCTGCAGATGGTGCGATGTAGGCGTGTTTTTCAGGGCCTCTTCAAACCAATAGGGCGGTTCAATTGGTAGCGGGTCTTGGGGCGGCGCCATCGGCGGTTCGTCATACATCAATCTTGTCCAAATCCTGAATTCGCCCTGCCATCATACACGGCTTATTCTGCTATAATCGCAAAATTCCAAAATTGACTTTGTTCAGGTGAAACAAAACAGGGAGCGGCCAGTATGACACGATCAGAAATCGTCGATGACGAACCCGTACCCGTTGAAGAAAACCCAGTACTGCA
>CAJWZI010000413.1 GCA_913049615.1 uncultured Alphaproteobacteria bacterium
TGACCCGAAAGGAGATTGAAAATCGACATCCCGTCGTCGGCGCCTTCATGGATCACGAGGGCAGCCAGAACTTCCGCCGGGAGGAAGTGCGTCAGACTGTAATTCCCGCTTATATGGGCCTAATCACCCAATGCGATGATCAATTCGGGCGTTTGATTGCCTATTTGGAGGAAACGGGCCGTATGGATGATACCATGATCGTTGTCACCTCGGATCACGGCGATTACCTAGGTGACCATGGACTGGCGGAAAAAGACTTGCTGCATGAAGAGGTCGCCCGAATTCCCATGATTATCTATGATCCTGACCCTACAGCTGACGGCCGGCGCGGGGTAGTGGACGATAGGTTTGTTGAGGCCATCGACCTGATCCCCACCTTCTTGGATAGTCAAGCCGGCGACATGCACGAGCATCGTTTGGAAGGTCGCTCTCTGCTGCCTCTATTACGGGGTGGAGAGATCAATGATTGGCGGGATGCCGTGTTCTCAGAAACCGATTACACATTCCATCCAGCTCGCAAGGCATTGGGACTGGGCCCTGAGGGTGCACGGGCCTATATGATCCGTACAAAAGACTGGAAGTACATCTTATATGAAGATTTTAGCCCACAATTGTTCCATCTAGCCGAAGACCCCCAAGAACAGAATGATCTGGGTGAAGATTCCTATTATGCGGAACGCCGAGCGAAGTTGCATGAACGCCTATTCCAATGGCTTAGAAACCGGCGCCAGCGCAGCACCCTAACTCATCAAGAGGTAGAGCGGCGCACGGGTAATGCCAAAGCGCGCGGATTTTTGTTTGGCGTTTGGTAGTGGGAATTTGTGCATAAAATGCACGGGGCGCTGTCTTTTCAGAAAGATTCAGTGGGAAAATTTCGATGAATTATTGATGAGTATTCAATCTCATCTTTTTAACTGCCGCTGGCGAGTACAGGGCAAATCGCATAATTACAGACTACTCCATTCGAGCCCACTTTATGGAAGTATCGATTAAAATCAGCAATGTACTTCAAGCCCGTCGAATGGCCATTTGGCAACTGATTATCCCATTAGGTCTAACGTTAGAGAATAGCCACAGGTCTGACGGGGCACCCTGTCGCGCCTTTATATTTCGTAGCAAGCAAGACAAAGCAGAAGCTGTTTACCTTATTGTTAACCAATTCAGCCAAAACTAAATTCTCGATAATATGGACCCCGGCTTCCACCAAACAATGTTGATGAACGGGCATCATCACATCAGGATGATTGGTGCCAGGCAAAACTTCGAGAGCCATGTTATCTGCTCCGATTGCGACCACACCCAATTCCGTCAGTAAACGCGCGGCGCCTTCGTCGGGGCCCGGCTCCCCTTCCAGATAGGTGGAATTATCGGTCATAAAATATCGGCCCCAGCCGGTGTTGATCAGAACGACGTCACCAGGTTGCGGCGCTACGTCCTGTGCCTCGCACGTCCGATTTAGGTCGTCTGCCGTGACTGCGCGTCCGGGGGTTAAATGCTCCCCGCCGTCCAGGCCTGATACATCCAGACAAAGGCCCCTGGTAATCAGTGGCGGCATGTTCTCGATGCCTAGGTCAATCAATCCAAAATCGCCCACACTATCGTTGATGTTATGACCGCCATAAAGATGCTCGCCAATACTGAAATGTCCCAAGGCATCAATATGTGTGCCCACGTGCATGGTCATGCCTACGCGCTCCAGATTGGCGCCGACTTTATTCGTCGCTCCCATGGCTGCACGGATCTTTTGGCTGTTTCGGGCCGTCGCGCCGGAGTGGATCACGTAGGGTGTCTGGTTCGGCGGCATGTAGGGTGCGCCATTTTCAATGACGTGACTTAGATCTAACACCCTGCCCGTCTTGGCCAATGTGAGGGATGCCAGCGTGCTTTCAGGAGACAGTTGGTTGGCCGCTCCAAGCTGGTCACCAGAGCCCCATTTGCTATGGTCGTGCAGGCAAGACGTCATGGCTGTTCCTCCAAATTAGTGGCTGTCACGGGACTCGCCCCGTTGCTCGATAATGTTCACGAACATCGTCGCCGGCTCCAGGCAGGCACCGGTTTCCAATTGCCCCACCATGGAGCGATAAATCTCTTCCCATGGGGTCTGCGAGCCAGGGAAGTTCGCTGTCCAGGTCGATTTACGTTTGTTAATCTCATCGGGCTGCAGCATTACGTCGACGGTTCGCTTGTTTAGATCCACGCGAACCGTGTCCCCCGTTTCCAGGATCGCTAATCCACCGCCCACCGCTGCCTCCGGGGAAACATTCAGGATAGACGGGCTGCCGGACGTGCCACTTTGCCGGCCGTCGCCCATGCAGGAGAGATTTTCAATACCCTGTTCCGCAAGATAGTCCGGCGGGGTCATATTCACGACCTCAGCGGAGCCGGGATAACCCACCGGTCCGCAGCCTCGAATTACCAGGACGCTATCTATACCAATTTCTAGGGACGGATCGTTAATGCGGGCATGATAGTCTTCCGGCCCCTCGAATACGATCGCGCGTGCTTCGTATGCGTTTTTATCGCCTGGATTAGAGAGATATTGTTCGCGGAAACTGTCATCGATTACTGAAGTCTTCATCACAGCGCTATCAAACAAATTTCCGGAAAGCACTACAAAACCGGCGTGATGCATCATGGGCTCATCATACGATTTGATTACGTCACGATTAACGTAAGGATTGGCAACATGGGC
>CAJWZI010000414.1 GCA_913049615.1 uncultured Alphaproteobacteria bacterium
GCGATTAAGACATCATCTCGTCCACTTGCCTCCCGACCCCGATGTGCCGCATCAACCGCCGCGTTATTGATGTCTGTGAAATGTTTGGCCAACCCCGCCGGTTCAAGCAGTAGGCGTGACGAGGAATAAGTATTTGTCGTAATGATATCAGCACCCGCGGCGATGTAATCTCTATGAATTGACTCAAGAATGCTGTTGTACTCAAGCGATGCGGCACCACACCAGGCTTCAGTGTCCATAGGCACGCCACGCCGTTCGAGCTCTGTACCCGTCCCTCCGTCAAGAATGAGAATGCCGCCATTTTGTAATTGGCGCTTGGCGTTTTCGTAACTCGTCAATGAAGTCTCCAAAGTGGTTTGGTCGTCATGAATGAAACCACGTAACACATTGTCAAGCAGGACAAATCATCTAGTTATCTAACTCGATTACAATCGTCGTAATTCGTGAGTCCTATATTATTTCCGTTTCTTCTCCTCTGTTGGCCCGCCGGCATCCCGCCATGCCGGAAGTCCACCAAATAATTGTGCCACGTTTTTGATGCCCATATCCTGAAGTGATTTGGCGCAGAGGGCCGAGCGCCATTCTGCGTTGCAAAACAAAACATACGTCTTGTCAGCGTCACCATAGATATCTCGATGGTATGGACTTTCGGGGTCGAACCAGAATTCGATCATGCCGCGTGGTGCGTGCTGAGCGCCCTTGATAGTGCCGCTTTTCTCGACTTCGCGAATATCCCGCACGTCTACAAAAACTAGGTCACCATCATCGTACCTTGGCAATGTCTCATTCACCGCCAAAGATTTTATTTCGGTCTGCGCTTGTTCAGCAAGATCCTTAATACCCATGTGCCTACTCCACTCCAAATTATGGCTTTTCAATCATGACTATCTGGGAAAGTCCGGAAGGTAAACAAAGATGTGCCTTCATAAACCAAACATTCGAAATCCCAGACGATCACTTTGTCGATCGGCCTGGCTATAATTTAGGTATTTGACCGATCTGATTGACGTCAGAAATACGTTTGAATACCAGTTACGAGTTAGCGTCGCGAAGTAAAAATATTTGTCGTAAGCTACAATCAGAAAGAGGCTGCGCGCATGAGAAAGTCCTCATGGCTTGAACGTGCGTTACGATTATAGGTGTTGCGTTAATGCTGAGTGGAACGGCTAAGGTCTTCAAAAGCGGTCGCCCTGAGGCAAACATTCATAGTCTAACTTCATAATCGTTAATGAATTAAACCCACAAAAATAGGAAGAGCGAAAATGGCAACCGATCTGGCTAAATACGCTGAAGATAATGGTATTAAATTTTTCCTCATGAACTTCACTGACTTATTTGGTTTGCAACGGTCGAAGTTGGTGCCTGCTGGTGCCATTGGCGATATGCAGAAAACTGGAGCAGGATTTGCTGGATTTGCTGCCTGGCTGGATATGACGCCAGCGCATCCCGATATGTTTTCTGTGCCCGACGGTGATGCGGTCATTCAGTTACCGTGGAAACCGGAAGTAGCCTGGGTGCCAGGTGATCTTTTTATGGACGGTGAGAAAGTAGCCCAAGCTCCGCGCAATGTCCTACAATCGGTGATGGATATGGCGGCGGGTAAAGGATTGTTATTGAAAACCGGCGTCGAACCGGAGTTCCATCTCATCAATGAAGATGGTTCCGCCATTTCCGATGAACGTGATATTCAAGAAAAACCGTGTTACGACCAATCCGCACTTATGCGTCGATACGATGTCATCTCTGAAATTTGTTCGTCGTTGGAACAAATGGGTTGGGGTCCATACCAAAATGATCACGAAGATGCCAACGGCCAGTTCGAAATTAATTGGCATTACAATAACTGCCTTAAAACCGCCGACCAACTATGCTTTTTTCGCTTTCTCGTAAAATCAATCTCGGAAAAACATGGCCTGCGAGCAACATTCATGCCGAAACCGTTCAGTCATCTTACCGGGAACGGCTGCCACGTGCATGCGTCATTGTGGAGCCTAGATGAAAAAACCTGCCTAACTCACGATCCCAACAATGAACTAGGTATCTCTGAATTGGGTTATCACTTTCTTGGGGGGGTACTTGCCCACGCCAAAGGGCTTGCGGCGATAACAAATCCAACAGTCAATTCCTATAAACGCATCAATGCACCAAAAACTGCCTCCGGTGCTACTTGGGCACCGAACACCATAACGTTTGGTGGCAATAATCGTACCCATATGGTGCGGGTGCCAGATGAGGGCCGGTTCGAATTCCGTTTAGCTGACGGCGCCGCAAATCCATATTTGTTAATGGCGGGTTATCTTTCGGCCGGATTAGATGGTATCGACAATAAAACAAATCCGGGCAAACGGCTTGACATCGACATGTATGCTGAAGGCCACAAAATTAGGGGTACAAAAATGCTGCCGCTTTATTTGATCGATGCCATTCGCGAATTTTCTAAGGATCGCGTACTGCGAGCGGCCCTGGGCGAAGAATTTTGTGATGCCTACATAAAGTTAAAGACGGACAACTGGAACCAATATTCCCGCCACCTTACACAGTGGGAGCGCGACAACACACTTGATTGCTAAATAAGTAATCAAATTAAAAAATTTTCCCTTAGGCTAGTCCCGACTGACCTTGTGATACGCCCTGCCACTACCGTACTGGTTTTGGTCTACTATTTGAAGATCAATGCCATTTTG
>CAJWZI010000415.1 GCA_913049615.1 uncultured Alphaproteobacteria bacterium
GACAGCGATCAACGGGCTCGAATTTTTCTGCAAGACGTTCCTACTGTTCTGAACGAAAACCGCACGGCAAACCTTGGTTCGGGCGATATGTTTGGCGAGATCGCTGCATTGGGCCGTACTCAGCGGACCGCCACTGTTATTTCTGACGGCCCTTCCGAAATGTTGGAAATTCGCTGGCAAGGGTTACGTGATATTCGTCGCCGAGTAGAAGATTTTCGCCATCAAGTCGACCGTCTATACCGGGAACGCAGTTTGGCTTCACATTTGCAGGCGACGTCGATGTTTCAACATCTCGACGAAGATGCCATTGGTCATATCGTGGATGAAACGCTGTTCGAGACTTACGGCGATTTCGACTGGCATACCCAATATCAACGGAGTCGAGACGAGAGTTTTAGTCAGCGTCTCGCGAATGAACCGGTGATCGTAGCGGAGGGAGATTATCCTGATGGTTTGTTGCTGGTGCGGGCGGGTTTTGCCCGGGTAAGTCAAATTGTCAATAACGGCCATCGCACGGTTCGTTATATTGGCCGGGGTGCTGTTTTTGGAATGGCCGAGATCATCCACAACTGGCTCCAGGAAAAGAAGAACCAGTCGGAAATAGGCGATACAAAAGGTAATAGCAATGTAACGGCAATGCGTGAGTCGATGACCTTGCTTACTACCCTACGCGCCCTGGGTTACGTTGATATTCTGCGGGTTCCTACAACCGTGATAGAGAAATACGTACTGCCTACTTTAAGCCAAGGGGATTTGGCGCAATACGGCCAGCTGGATTTCAGCAGTGCCCAGTTAAACGAACCGGAGAAAGAGCAAGAGGCGGCAATTCAGACTATCGATCCGGGCATGCTGGAATTCCTCGTGGAGAATAGGTACATAAACGGCACGGCGACCATGTTGATTGATATGGACCGCTGCGTCCGTTGTGACGAATGTGTCACGGCTTGCGCCAGAGCCCATGACAACAACCCTCGTTTTAACCGCCACGGTCGTCGACACGACCATTACATGGTGGCCAATGCCTGCATGCACTGCATGGACCCGGTTTGTATGATTGGCTGCCCCACCGGTGCTATTCACCGGTCATCAGCGGGCGGTCAAGTCGCCATTAACGATAGTACCTGCATTGGATGCGCCACTTGTGCCAATTCCTGTCCCTACGATAATATTCGCATGGTCGAGGTGCGGGACAACAATGGTGCCCTCATCAGAGATACGGTGACCAAGGCGCCCATTATCAAAGCCACGAAATGTGACCTTTGCCTGGATCAGTTGGGTGGCCCAGCCTGCCAGAGGGCTTGTCCCCATGACGCGTTGAAGCGGGTTGATATGCAGAACCTACCAGATTTGGGAAGATGGTTGAACCGGTGACAACCTTTGCCAAGAGACGTTGGCGTAACAGCTTGATCGCTATAGTAGCTGGGATGGCACTAATCGCCTGGCACAAAGCATTTGACGTGGCTTTGTATCAACCGGCATTTTTGACGGGGTGGATTTTGTTGGCCACCATCATATTCCTGGCGCTTTACAATGGACGTAAGAAACTCTCGATGGTCCCACTCGGGACTGCTTCATCTTGGTTGCAATGGCATATCTATCTGGGCTTTCTGTCAATATTGACGTTTGCGCTCCATGTGGAATGGAGCATTCCTAACGGAATTTTAGAACGAATTCTGGCTTTATTTTTCATCGCCGTCGCGGGGTCGGGATTGATAGGTCTTTATCTCTCCCGGCGCTTCGCGCGCGCGCTAACGCGCGATACGGAAGAAGTCGTACTGGAACGAATTCCTCAATTCATTGCCGATTTGCGGGGCCAAGCAGAGGCGCTGGTTATTGAATCGGCCGTCGAAACGAGCTCGTCTAAAATCTCTGATTATTATACAGGCCAGCTGTCATCCTTCTTCGCCAAACCGAAGAATATGCACCAACACCTACTGGGTTCTCCGCGGGCTACATTTTCCCTGTTGACTGGCCTAGATAATATGAAACGGTATCTGGATGACCGGGAAATGGCATATGCTGAACGTTTGCGCCAGTTGGTGGAGAGCAAGGACAAACTAGATTACGCATATGCCTTGCAAACTGTGCTCAAGGTATGGCTGTTCGTCCATATTCCAGCTACTTATGGCCTCATTCTTTTGGCCTTGCTGCATCTTCTTTTAGTTTATTCCTTTGGCGGCGCGCGCTGATGCCAGGGCCATTGCAAGCCCTCGGCCATCGTGAGAGCCCATATATACGTCCAGTACAGAATTGGATTTGTGGCCACGCGGCGGAAGGGCGTCCTTGCCAAATAGGACCCGATAATAGCGGACACTGTCGCGGCGGATTTGAATGCAACCCGTCCTTCAAGAGTGATCGGTGGCATTGCACTCGTTCACAGCTTTCTGGTGGCCCGTGTGACGACGGCCCGACGCCGAGCGGACAATGTTGCCGGAAGGTACCACTTTGCCGCCCAGTTCGTAGTTGGCGAGCTAAAAGGGGTGCCCTCACCAAATGGGTTACGGCTATCGTAGGGGCCATGTTGGTGTTTGTCCTGGCCGGTACCTATCGGACTGCCTTGATCGATCCGGGTGAGTTGTCCTTTCAGCACGCTGGATTGACGGATTGCGGCAGCTGCCATCAGGCTTTCCATCAAGGAATGGCGGGATGGTGGCAGGCGGCTTGGTCGAAAAATGTTGCAAC
>CAJWZI010000416.1 GCA_913049615.1 uncultured Alphaproteobacteria bacterium
TGGGGACAGCGCTGTGGTCATTGTTACCTGTCCCATCTACTTACTAAGTTAATTACCCATGAAATGCGGCGACCGTTTTTCCTTGAAAGAAGCTATACCTTCCAACCGATCGTCGCTTTCCAAAATCGCCTCGGTGGAACGGCGGGCGATACCAGCCGCTTCCGATGGGCCCTTGTTGATGACTTCGCCAACAAAGCGTTTCAAAGTGCTCAAAACCATTGGCGCATGTTCCTTCAGGGTCCGGGCATATTCCATAGAAGCTTCCATCAACTGATCCGCTGGCACCACTTTGTTGGCAAACCCCACTTCGTAAGCCCGTTGGGCGGTCATGTCCGAGGCATAGAGGACAAATTCCATGGCAACCTTGTGCGGGATGCGCGCAGCTAGCGATGAAATAAGGCCGCCGGTCACACCGACTTTGGCTTCCGGATAACTGAAAACAGCGCTTTCTGCCACAACACAAAGATCGCAGAACTGGACAAGCACAACTCCACCGCCAACGCAATAGCCATCAACTGCAGCAATAATCGGCTTATCCATTTCGACCCCAACGCTCGGAGTAAAACGCCAGATTTCGCCAGGATTTGTCAGATCGGCGCCTACTGTGAAGGCCTTGGAATTTGATGAAGCCATGATAGCCACCCGATCACTACTCGACTGAAAACGCCGCAAGGCATTTGTCAAAGCTTCTCCCAACGCCACATCCAAGGCATTTAGCTTGTCTGGTCGGTTCAAAGTGATGATGGCGACGTCTTCTTTTGTTTCGTAGGTAACCAGTTCCGAGCTCACGTTGACGTCCTCTCTCCTACTATGGGTTGGCCCGGGCGATCAAATTCAACCACCCGGCCTCGTCGACTACCTTAACGCCCAGGGATCTAGCTTTCCTTATTTTTGATCCTGCCGCCTCCCCAGCGATCACGAGGTCAGTCTTTGCAGACACGGAACCGGACACATTGGCGCCCAATGATTCAGCGCGCGCCTTGGCTTCGGCCCTAGAGGTATGCTCCAGGGTACCCGTAAATACCAACGTTTGACCCGCAATGGGAGACGACGTATCAGCCTTTGCGATATTCTGCACATTTAACTCGGTCACGAGATCAAACCAAGCTGATCGGCTTTGTCCGTCGGTAAAAAAGGCCAGCAGCGCCTCTGCCACCTTGTCACCTATGCCGTCGATATCAAGCAATTCGTTCAAATGATCCGGCGTCATCGCGGCCTCAAAACCAGCTAACGTTTGGTAACGCCGTGCCAAAAGGCGACCGTTGCCTTGGCCCACGTGCCGTATTCCCAAGGCAAAAATCAAGCGGTCCAACGGGATATCTCGGCTCTGATCGATAGCGTCGAAAAGTTTCCTGGCCGAGGTTTCGCCCCAACCTTCCCAGCCCATGAGCGGATTACCTCCACCTTCCAAACGGCCACGCAATTTAAAAATATCGGCCGGCGTCTTGATTAAACCAGCCTCGAAAAAGGCTGCAATCTGTCTTTCTCCCAATCCTTCGATATCAAAGGCATTGCGGGAGACTAAGTGACGCAAACGCTCCACGGCCTGGGCCGGACAGGTCAACCCGCCGCTGCAACGCCAATCAACTTCACCCTCCTCCCGTACGGCTGGAGAACCGCAGATTGAACATGCGGTCGGATACACAAACGGTTCGTCGCCGGGTTCTACAACTTCCAGCACCTGCGGGATAACGTCACCGGCTCGTTGCACCAAAACCAAGGCGCCGACGCGGATGTCTTTCTCCGTTATGTAATCCTCGTTATGCAGGGTGGCGTTGGACACCACAACGCCACCTACGGTGACCGGCTTCAGACGTGCTACTGGGGTCAGTTTGCCGGTCCGGCCCACCTGAATATCAATATCCTCGACCAGCGTCTGCGCCTGCTCGGCGGCAAACTTATGGGCGATGGCCCAACGGGGTGAGCGGGACGCCACACCCAACCGTTCCTGCCAGTCCAGGCGGTCCACTTTGTATACGATACCGTCAATATCATACGGTCGTTCATGGCGCCCCGCCGCCATGTCGCCGTGAAACGCCATTAATTCATCCACAGCCGTATAAACCCGATGCTCTTGTACCTTAAAGCCCCACCCTGCCATAGCTGCCAAAACGCCGGCCTGGGTGTCACTAGGCAATTTACTGACATCGCCCCAGGCATAAGCCCGAAAGCTCAATTCGCGGCTGGCCGTAATAGTGGGATCCAGCTGCCGTAGTGATCCTGCCGCCGCATTGCGCGGATTAGCATATTCCGTCTGGCCGGCTCCGGCCTGTCTCCGGTTCAATGCCGCGAACACATCGTGATTCATGAATACTTCACCCCGCACCTCGAATATCTCCGGTGCCCCAACAATCGTTTGGGGAATATCCTTGATGGTGCGAAGGTTGGCGGTAATATCCTCACCCACCTCGCCATCACCCCGTGTCGCGCCCTGCACAAATAAGCCGTTCTCGTAGCGCAACGCCGCTGACAGACCGTCGATTTTTGGTTCAGCCACCACTGCAACGAGTTTGCCTTTCGGAAGTTTTAGAAAGCGCGCGATACCAGCTAGAAAATCCGCGACATCATCCTGTTTAAAGGCATTGCCCAAGGATAACATAGGCCGAATGTGTCGTATTTTCGAAAACCCTAGCGCCAAAGGAGCGCCCACCCGGTTCGACGGGCTGTCCGCCCGAC
>CAJWZI010000417.1 GCA_913049615.1 uncultured Alphaproteobacteria bacterium
GAGGCATCCGCGCTGTACACACAACTCAATCCCCAAGCTACCGACAGACGTCGGGCGGTGATCCGTCTTGGCGTCAGGACAAGGATGGGCACTGGCGGCCGTTCGCGAGCCGCGCGCAAAGCGGTGGACCCGGAAGTCGTGTACGTCACGATGGCGGATGCCGAGATCGTAACTGCCACCTGCCGGGCCGCCGCCGTTATGGCATCTGCAGATGTTGCCTCGGGATCAGCGTGCTGGCCATCCATGATGCTGCGATAACCATGGTCGCCTTCCACCTTAGCCGCCACGCGGCTCATGACTTCTACGGCCTGGCGCGGATAGGTCCCGGCCGCCGTTTCACCCGACAGCATGACGGCGTCTGTACCATCATAGACCGCTGTGGCTACGTCCGAGACCTCTGCTCGAGTGGGCACTGGAGCAGCCACCATGCTCTCTAGCATTTGTGTCGCAACCACCACCGGCTTACCGGCGCGCCTGGCCCGGCGGATGAGATCTTTTTGCAATGCCGGCACTTGCTCCACCGGTAATTCCACGCCCAAATCGCCTCGTGCCACCATGATGGCGTCCGCCAATTCAATTATTTCGTCGATCTGATGTAGGGCCGCTGGTTTCTCAATCTTAGCCATGATCGCCGCGCGTCCGGCAATCAAACGGCGCGCCTCGGCAATATCGTCAGGTCGCTGAACAAAGGACAAGGCCACCCAATCGATACCCGCATCAAGGGCAAACCGCAAATCAACCTGGTCCTTTGCCGTCATAGCGCCCATGGGCAGTAGAACGTGGGGCAGGTTGACGCCCTTGCGATCGCTCAACCGGCCACCTACGACCACCTTGCAATTGGCATAGTCCGCGCCGCATTTGCTCACGGTAAGACGCAGCCGGCCATCGTCGATTAACAGATCCATGCCATCCTCAAGGGCTGCGAAGACTTCAGGATGGGCCAATTGCGCCCGCCGTCTATCGCCTGGCCGGTCCTCTAGATCGAAACGATAAGCTTGGCCCGCACGCAGTTCCGTCGCTCCTCCCTCTATGACGCCAATGCGGAACTTCGGTCCCTGTAAGTCAGCCAGGACCCCAATACTTGCGCCAGTGTCAGCCTCAACCGCCCGGATCGCTGTCAGCCGGTCCTTATGATCCTTATGGTCGCCGTGACTAAAATTCAGTCTAAACAGATCGGCGCCGGCCTGGTGTAGGTTGGAAATCATATCCGGATCACTACTGGCCGGCCCCAATGTAACAACGATCTTGGTCGAACGATTTCGCAACATACCCGCAGCTTACACGGGATCAATCAATATTGCGCGGAAGTCATTAACATTGGTCAATGTCGGACCGCTGATCAGCAGACTACCTATCCCAGCGAATAAGTTATAGGCATCGTTGTTGGCCAGCAGGGTGGTTGGGTCCAATCCCGCAGCCTCGGCCCGAGCTAGAGTATCAGGCAATACGTATGCTCCTGCATTATCTTCCGTACCGTCGATACCATCTGTATCAGCCGCTACAGCATGAATGCCATCACAGCCTCCCAAGGCAAGCGCCAGACCGGCAAGATATTCCACATTGCGGCCCCCCCGTCCGTGCCCCTGTATCGTGACTGTTGTCTCCCCACCAGAAAGCAAGGCAATGCCGCCGCCGCCTTCGCGCCGAGCCAAGGCCATGGTTCCATGGTCGGCACCAAGTTCCCGTGCTTCGCCCTCCAGATTATCCCCCAGAATTTCCACCCTGTAACCAGCTTTGGAGGCAACACTCGCGGCGGCGGCCAACGATTGGGCCGGTGTCGCAATCAGTGTAGTCTGACAATTGGCTAGCCGAGGATCGCCGGGTTTTACCGTTTCCCGCTTAGCCGCAGCTAGATGGCGCATGACCGCTACAGAGGGCGTGATATTATAGTACGCCAGTATCCGCCGCGCATGTGCAAATGTTGACGGATCAGCAACCGTTGGGCCCGAAGCTATAATTGCAGGGTCGTCGCCCGGCACGTCGGAAATCAGCAGACTGACCACACGCGCCGGCGCGGCCGCTGCAGCCAACCAACCTCCCTTTATGGCCGAAAGGTGCTTGCGCACCACATTCATTTGGTCGATGGAGGCGCCGCACCGAAGCAGAGCCTCATTAACCGACTGTTTGTCGGACAATTTAAGCCCCGGACAGGGCAAACTCAAAAGCGATGAACCACCGCCAGAAATCAGGGCTAGCAACAAATCACCTTCACCGAGCGTTTCCGCCATAGCGCGGATGCGGAATGCAGCCTGTTCGCTGGCCGCGTCTGGGACGGGATGGGCGGCTTGCACCACCTCTATACGGTCTGTAGGAACGACATGGCCGTAGCGGGTTACCACCAGGCCCTCAACATCTGCCGGCCATTGTTCTTCAACGGCTCTGGCCATACTTGCAGCCGCTTTGCCAGCACCCAGGACTAAAGTACGCCCTTTAGGCCGGGTCGGCAAATTAGCCGCCAGGCAATGCCTCGGGTCCGCGGCTGCAACGGCGGCCTCAAAAAGCTTATTCAATAGGATGAGGCGGTTCTTCGTCACGACGTTCGCACGGCAACCTGATTAACCAACCAATTCTGGACAAAGTATAGGTCAATAGTCGTGCCTTGGCCAAGGATGCCGTCCATCGCCGATCCACCGCAGTTCGGACGGAAATGCAAAAAACCATAAGGGGATATGC
>CAJWZI010000418.1 GCA_913049615.1 uncultured Alphaproteobacteria bacterium
GTATTGGAGATTGTCGCCCTGGAGCAAAATAAGGGCAGCCTAAAAGGTGTGATCGTCCAGTTCGGTGGTCAAACACCGCTGAAGCTAGCTGCCGAATTGGAAAGTGCTGGCGTACCCATATTGGGCACCTCACCGGACGCCATCGACTTGGCCGAGGACCGGTATCGTTTCCAAGTACTTTTGCAGCACCTTAATTTGAAACAGCCACCCAACGGTATAGCAACCTCATTGGAAGAGGCCCACGCAGTGGCGAAACGGATTGGATTTCCCGTGGTGGTTCGGCCTTCCTACGTCCTGGGAGGGCGCGCCATGGAAATAGTCCGAAGTAAGGCACAGCTAGATCGTTATATGGAAGAGGCTGTCAAAGTTTCCGGCGATAGTCCGGTTTTGGTGGATGGCTATTTACAGGATGCCATAGAGGTTGATCTGGATGCCCTAGCCGACGGTGATGACGTCGTCGTGGCGGGCATCATGGAACATATCGAAGAGGCGGGCATTCATTCTGGTGATTCGGCTTGTTCCCTCCCTCCATATTCTCTAAACACCAAAATTGTGGCCAAGATCGGTCGTCAAGCCGAAGCCATGGCCCGTGGTCTGTCGATCGTCGGCTTGATGAATATGCAGTTTGCTGTACGTGGCGACGAGATTTTTGTTCTAGAGGTTAATCCGCGGGCCTCCCGAACGGTACCGTTCGTTGCCAAGGCGGTGGGCCAGCCCATCGCTAAAATTGCCGCGCGTCTTATGGCAGGCGAAAAATTGGCAGACTTCGACCTTGATCTACGCCGGCGGAGCCATGTAGCAGTAAAAGAGGCAGTATTCCCATTTGCCCGGTTTCCCGGCGTTGACATCCTCTTGGGACCCGAAATGAAGTCGACGGGCGAGGTCATGGGACTCGCCGAGTCATTCCCAGCGGCCTTTGCAAAGTCTCAGATTGCAGCGGGCATTAAATTACCCAATCGAGGCAATGCGTTTATTTCTGTGAAGGACGGGGACAAACTGGCGGCGGCAAATCTGGCAGCAAAGCTCGTAGTTCTGGGATTTGATATCATAGCCACGGCGGGAACGGCGCAGTTTCTCAAGGACAAGAACATTGGGGTAAAGCTGATCAAAAAAGTGTTGGAAGGCCGACCCCATATTGTGGACGCCATCACCAACGGTGAGGTAGATTTGATATTCAACACCACGGAGGGCACCCAGGCGATTGCTGACAGCTTTACCTTGCGCCGCGCCGCCCTAGTCCACAGCATCCCTTATTACACCACAATTTCTGGTGCCAGGTCCGCCACGCAGGCTATAGAATACTTAAAGCAAGAAGGTCTTGATGTTGCCCCGTTGCAATCTTATTTTTAATTTTCTGTTGTGGATCGGAGCGATTGAGTCGATCATTAGATTTCTATTTCGAAAGAGGTTTGCTACCACCAAATGGAAAAGGTGCCTATGACCCGCGCGGGTTTTGCCCGCCTGGAAGAGGAATTGAAACGACTGAAGGGAGTGGAACGCCCAGCCGTAATTCAGTTGCTTGAAGAGGCGCGAGCCCATGGGGATTTATCGGAAAACGCTGAATATCACGCCGCCAAAGAACGCCAGGCCTTCATTGAGAGCCGAGTGGCGGAGTTGAACAGCAAGGTTAGCCGAGCGCAAATCATTGATACATCGACTATTTCCGGCAAGACTGTAAAATTCGGCGCCACCGTGACCGTGGTAGACGAGGATGATGATTCTGAAATGAAGTTTCAAATTGTTGGCGAGGATGAGGCGGATATCAAGAAAAAACGCCTGTCCGTCGGATCGCCCTTAGCCCGAGCCTTAATCGGCAAAAAAGTTGGCGATGAGGTGGAGGTTGCCACGCCCTCGGGAGGTAAGTTTTTCGAACTTTTGAAAGTTCAATACATCTAATCTAGCCCATCCAATACGCGTCCCAGATGGCTAAGGATTCATACAGCGGGAACAACCGCGTCCATCCTGACAAAAATTGACACGACCCAACGGTCATCGGATAGTTAAATTTAACATCAAACTGCCAGCTATCATTGCGATGGCCATTACCTCGTCGTTTGTAATCATTAACCCATAGCGATGCCAATCCCGGATGCTCTGGCCAAAATTGCGGATGGTAAAAACGCCCGCAGTGCAGCTGCATGGACGAATGGAAGTATAGGTAGATAGTGTTAGCAAAAGCTTCATTTCCGCCGTTAGAGCGGGATGAAATTAATGGCGAATTCCAACACAGTGCATAGCAGAGCCTGCCCTACCACCAACAGGCACATCAACTAGTGACACGTAGTTTGAACTACGACTACCCTTTTGCATAATTTGCAAAACTTCTACCCTGAGGGCACCTTGGCCCGTAACCACGAAAAACTTAAATAATGGCAATAACAATTTTGCCACCCAGTTGGAGTCTGACGGATAAAGAACATCATGAGCGGAACAACATATGCAAATTCGGAATAGGTGAGGAGGAACAACGTTTGACCGGCTTGTCTTGCGGCTATTTCTGCCACTCTAAATTGGAAGAACCCTACGACGGGATCCCGCCCGGAACCACATTTGAGGATCTTCCTAACGACTGGACCTGTCCGGAATGTGGCGTTCACAAGGGCAACATTGCGAGATCCGATCCCTCATGATGGACCCTTTTGACTTGAAGACCCGAGCGGCTATCA
>CAJWZI010000419.1 GCA_913049615.1 uncultured Alphaproteobacteria bacterium
TTGCGAAACAATATTGGTCTGACAGGCGTCAGGTATGGCTGCGGCTTAGAGCAATGCGGCAGCTGCATGGTACTAATCGATGGTGAGCCTGCCTATGCTTGCAGCCGTGCTGTAGATTCTGTAATGGGCAGGGAAGTATTAACAGTTGAAGGACTGCACAATCAGGGACATCCATTGTTTGAGGCGTTTCTGGCAGAACAGGCCGGTCAATGCGGCTATTGCCTGTCTGGCATTCTCATTAACGCCAAGGCGCTTTTAGATCGCAACTCGTCACCTAGCCGTGAGGACATTGCAGCGGCGTTAGACAATAATTTGTGCCGCTGCGGCGCCCACGTCCGCATAATTCGCGCCGTGGAACGAGCAGCCGCGACCCTTCGGGGGTTGTCCCGTGCCTAACCCACTACCAAACAACATCACTTTGAACCCCCGTTTCGAAAACTGGCTGAACTTTCAAACTGGTGGCAAGGTCCGTGTGGCCACGGGCAAAGTGGAAATTGGTCAGGGAGTTACGACGGCTCTTTCGCAAATTGCAGCGGAAGAGTTGGACCTGACCCTAGATCAGATCATTATGTTGTCCGGTGACAGTGATTTGGGCCCAAACGAACGTTATACCTCGTCCTCCCTTTCGATCATGGATTCAGGCGCCGCCATCCGCGCGATATGCGCCGAGGCGAGAGGCCTGCTTTTGGCGCGGGCAGCTTTGCGCTTGAATTGCGCTGTCGATCAGTTGTCCGTAGCTAGGGGACAAATTTCAATTGATGGCGAAGAAAGTGACGTCACTTATTGGACAGTTTCTGATGAAATTGATTGGTCTCGAGAAGCCACTGGCGAGGCAACGCCCAAGGCACCTGTGACATACAAAATTGTCGGGACAGACGTGCCCAGAGCCGATCTGGAGGCCAAAATTGGCGGGGGTGCCTTTATCCATGATTGGTTGCCGCAAGGTTTGTTGCATGCGCGCATTTTACGCCAGCCCGGTCGGGACGCTGTGCTGCACTCCTTGGATGAAAAGGCGTTGAAGCGGGCGGCGACTGGCGAGTTCAAAATTCATCGTCAGGACAATTTTATTGCTTTCTTCGGTGAGGACGAATTGGCCGTGGAACTGGCGGCGGAAGTAGCTCCGAACCATGCAATCTGGAATGGAGTGAAGAAAGTTGATCCTGTTCAACAAGAGGCAGATTGGCTGCGCCCGCAGTCGTCCATTGACAATCTACACGGTGACACTGTTTCGGTGAATGCGACAGGCGAAGTTGTAAAGGCGACTTTCTCCCGACCCTACGTTGCACACGCATCCATTGCCCCGTCCTGCGCCCTGGCACGGTTCGAGGACGGTCATTTAACGGTCTGGTCCCACGGTCAGGGCATGCATCCCTTGCGTCAGAATATCGCCAACGTGGTGGGTCTGTCGGAAAGTGAGATTACGGCCCGGCATATGTTTGGCGCCGGTTGCTATGGTCATAATGGTGCAGACGACGTGGCTATGGATGCGGCTCTGGTGGCAATTGCCAACCCTGGCCACCACGTGCGCGTACAATGGCGCCGGCCTGAGGAATTCGGTTTCGAACCTCTTGGACCGGCAATGCTGATCGATCTAACAGTTGAAGTTGACCTTCAGGGCTGGCCGGTGGATTGGACTGCAGAAATCTGGAGCCCTACGCATGTGCAACGGCCTTCGGCCGATAGCGGCGCTCTTTTAGCGGCAGATGCCCTGTCTGAAGCCGGGCCGCCGCAAGTGCCAGACGACCCGCCGGAGGAGCGCGGCGGTGGTGGTACCCGGAATGCCAAACCATACTACGATATCCCCCGTAGTCGTATTTTGCATCATTTGATCAAAGAACCGCCAGTGCGCACGTCGGCCTTGCGCACCTTGGGGGCTTTGCCCAATATTTTTGCACTTGAGGCAATGATCGACGACCTGGCCAACCGCTGCGGAAAAGATCCCTTAGATTACCGTCTTGCATTGTTATCGGACAAACGGGCGTGCGATGTGCTGTCCGCCGTTGCTAAAAACGCGAATTGGCGGGAACGTGGTATTGGAGGAGATGGTTGGGGTCTTGGTCTGGCATTTTCCCGATACAAGAACATGGCTGCTTATGCTGCTATCGCAGTCGCGTTACGGATAGACGAGAGAGTGAATTTGGAGAAAATTTGGGTAGTAGCCGACGCTGGCCTGGTAATCAATCCAGACGGCCTGCGTAACCAATTAGAAGGCGGAGCAATTCAAGGGGCATCTTGGGCCTTGAAGGAACAGGTTACTCTGGACGGTTCCGGGGTTAGTTCGTTGGACTGGGATGCCTATCCCATCCTGCGCTTCAGTGAGGTCCCAGAGATCGAAGCGGAAATTATTGACAAACCCCATGAGCCATCTCTTGGCGCAGGTGAATGCGCTGTTCCGCCTACGGCGGCGGCTATTGGCAATGCAGTAGCACATGCACTCGGTCGGCGTATTAGCCACATGCCGTTATCGAGGGAGCGGATCATGGCCGCCCTTTTAAAAAGTGGGTAGAACTAAAATTGGTAGTCCCTCCTGTAAAATAGTAGGTCCGGTACGGTGTGATAAGGCATGGAATTCCGCTTTTGCCGGAATGACAATATTGTTGAGGAAAAAATATAATAAAATCAATGACTTGTATTCAAGTACTTAGTCGGCTTTTGTAACAGC
>CAJWZI010000420.1 GCA_913049615.1 uncultured Alphaproteobacteria bacterium
GGCGTAGCGTCGCGGTTGACCATATACGTTTCCTCTGGTCTATGGGATTTATGACCGCACCTGCCACAACCTTGCGCCAAGATATTAAAGTAATGAGTCTAGTCGGCGCCGCCCATTGGGCCAGTCATTTTTTTCAACTGGTACTACCAGCACTATTTCTGTTCCTGCGCGATGATTTTCAGGTGTCCTTCGCCGCCCTGGGGTTGTTGACCACTTTGTTATACGGCGCTTCAGGCTTGGCGCAGACGCCCGCCGGGTTTCTTGTCGACCGTTTTGGTGCACGAACTGTCCTACTTAGCGGTTTGACCTTGGCGTCCGTGGCGACACTCGCTGTTGGTCTAGCGCCGAGCTACGGGTTCTTGGTGCCCCTAGCTATCCTCGCCGGCCTGGGCAACAGCGTCTTCCATCCCGCCGACCTTGCAATTCTGACATCCAAAGTCTCACCCCACCGTCTGGGCCGTGGTTACGCCACTCATGCGCTGTGCGGAAACCTCGGATGGGCGGCCGCTCCCATCCTGATGATTGGATTGGCCGAAATGTGGGATTGGCGTGTCGCGATCATGTCCGCAGGCATAATTGGGCTGGCCATCGTCGCCGCCTTTCTGATCTGGGGAGCGGATTTAGAGGACCAATCGGAGCATGCTCACCAGCCAGACGCAGCGGAGAAACTTCCTATGGGTCGTCTAGCCGACAATGTCCGCCTACTCCTGTCCACCACAATAATTTCTTGTTTTCTTTATTTTGCATTCTTAGCGGCTGCCCTTATCGGTATTCAGAGTTTCGGCATTCCTGCCATGGTCGAGATGTTTGGCATGACCCTTCCCGAAGCTGGACGTGGCATTACCGGCTTCCTACTTGGCACCGCGGCAGGCATCTTCGTCGGTGGTTTTGCCGCTGACCGAACTGACCGCCACGACCGTATTGCCATTGTAGGCATGACCACCGCAACGATTTTCATAATGTTTGTCGCTATGAACAATCTATCCACCAGCATGGTCTTGGCCTTGCTGGTCTTAGCAGGCGCAGCCTCCGGCATCACAACTCCGTCCCGGGACATGCTGGTGCGCGCCGCAACTCCACGGGGAGCATCGGGACGGGTGTTTGGATTTGTCTACTCCGGTTTGGACCTCGGTTCATGCTTGGTCCCCCTGGTTCTGGGTTGGGCCTTGGACCTAGGCCATCCGGAAGTGATCTTCTATGCCGCTGCCGGTTTCTTCTGCATCTCAATCTTTACCGTGATGCAAGTACGCCGGCAGGTCGTCACAGCCTAACTAAGAATATTAATATCGTTCCATGACGACACGTCTATATCGTCCAGCCGGGATTACAGATTTCGCTCGTCAATTTCGAATTAACACCCATCCCGCGAAATCCTTGCACTGTTGCGCAGTATCGGCCAAGACTCGCCTCATACGAGACGATTTCGGTATAGGAGTTAATCTTGACAGCCGCTACCACGCCAAACAGCCGACTGATCGGCCAGGCTAATTCCCGTCGGAAGCTCTTGACGCCCGCGCTGGTCCTAGATTTCGACGCCCTTGAGCGAAACATAGCGGCCATGGCTTCCTGGGCGAAGGACTGCCAACATAACCTACGGCCCCATGGCAAATCCCACAAATCAACGCATATTGCCAGGTTGCAGGCTCAAGCGGGCGCCGTTGGCTTATGCTGCGCCTCATTACGGGAGGCAGAGGTCATGGCTGCGGCAGGTATCGAGGGCCTGCTCATAACAACGCCTCTGGCGCCAGATAAGGCGTCGTTAGTCACAAATTTAGTGCACAAGGGCGCAGATATTTCGGTGGTGGCAGACCATGTCGATATGGTTGCAGCCTACGGTGCAGCGGCAGAGCAAGCCGGCGTGGTACTCCCCGTTTTTGTCGACCTAGACGTGGGTTTGGGCCGAACCGGAACGCCATCAGCCCGGGTGGCTGTTGAACTAGCCGGTCTGATTAATGGTCACCCAGCGCTGCGATATGCCGGCGTACAGGGCTATATGGGACATTTGCAACATGTGGACGATCATGCACAGCGCCGGGAGAGGCTGGGTCACGACAGCCGAGATTTACAGAACATTGTCGACGCCTTAGTGAAAGCCAATTTGCCGCCGGATATTATTACAGGGGGCGGCACGGGTACCCATCGCTTGGATGGGGAATATGGCACTATTGGTGAGTTCCAAGTTGGATCTTACCTATTTTTAGACGTGCAATACCTAACCGTGCAGCAAGGAAAGCTGGGCGAACAGCCTTATGAGCCATCATTGTTTATCCAAACCAGCGTCGTAAATATTAATCATTCGAATTATGCCGTGACGGACGCCGGTCTAAAATCCTTTGCTACCGATGGCCCACCTCCCTTAATTGTTCAGGGCGCGCCAAAAGGAGCCACTTACCGGTATATGGGCGATGAACACGGTGCCATCGATTTTAAGGATTTGAATGATAGCATGGCCCTAGGCGACAAAGTCGAGTGTCTAGTCCCCCATTGTGATCCTAACGTCAATCTGTTCGATTACTATCATGTGGTGAGGGGAGATACCCTGGTGGACATCTGGCCTGTCGCCGCACGCGGCAACAGTTAGCCCGCGCTTTTCTGGCATTAAATCGGTCATGTTCGTCCTGCTGCTAACCATATTTATCAATTTGGTTGGTTTTTGTAT
>CAJWZI010000421.1 GCA_913049615.1 uncultured Alphaproteobacteria bacterium
CTTCGTGGCAAAGTACCCTTATGGTTATAGTAACCATTCCATACCACTCAGCCCGCCGCTATTTAGCGGCCGCATTAATGAATCACCTGTCAAGCGGGGGGACATTGCCGTATTCAAATTACCCGCCGACAATTCCACCGACTATATCAAGCGAGTCATTGGGCTGCCGGGCGATCGCATTCGGGTAACGGACGGCGTTTTACACATTAACGGCAAGGCCGTGAAACGGGAGCGGGTAGACGACTTTATGCAGCAGCATTTCGGTGCCCGCTACGGCAGGGTTCACCAGTATCAGGAGACGCTACCCAATGGACGGACCTACCTGACTTTGGATCTGCAGCCCCGCAGCATTGTGGACAACACAAATGTTTATGTAGTGCCGCCGGGTCATTATTTTGCCATGGGTGACAATCGGGACGATTCCACTGACAGCCGTTTCCTCAATCACGTGGGGTTCATTCCGGCCGAAAATTTGGTGGGACGGGCTGATTTGATCTTTTTCTCGGTGAATAACAAGGCGCGGATTTGGGAAATTTGGAAATGGCCGACGGCTATCCGGTTTAATCGCCTCTTTGATGGATTTGGGTAAGCAGTGGCAACCAGGGACCTAGCTAAAATATTCCTTCTGCTCGGCCACCAATTCGCCAATCCAGAATTGTTGGAAGAGGCATTATGCCACCCTTCCCTTGACCATCGGCGTCAAGGCGGGCGTGATTACCAGCGCCTCGAATTCTTAGGTGACCGGGTTCTAGGGCTGATCATATCTACCGCCCTTTACAAGGACGATGCCCAGGCAGATGAAGGAGCCCTAGCGGTACGCTTCAACAACCTTGTTCGGCGGGCGACCGTAGCTAGGGTGGCCAAGCTGGTTGGACTTGATGCGCATATGCGGCTGGGCAAAAGCGAGGATCGTCAAGGTGGACGCGACAAACCGGCTATTTTAGCTGACGTGTGCGAAGCGGTGATTGGCGCGCTATACCTGGATGGCGGTTTGCCTTCGGCTGAGGCTTTTGTTCTGAAATATTGGGCAGATTTCATGGCCTCTACTAGCGAAGCAACTAAGGATCCAAAGACCCAATTGCAAGAGTTGCTGCAGGGAAGATCAGGCAAACCACCACTATACAGGGTTGTCGGACAAGAGGGACCGGACCACGCACCCGTCTTCAAGGTGGAAGTGCGTGCCGATGGTCATGATCCCGCGGAAGGTGAGGGCGGCTCACGTCAGGAGGCGGAAAAGGTCGCCGCTGCTGCTATGTTGTTCTGTCTGGGGAAATGATCTTAACCGGTGCAATGCGCTGTGGATTTGTCGCGTTATTGGGTGCTCCCAACGCTGGCAAATCGACCCTGACAAACGCCCTAGTGGGTAGCAAGGTGTCCATTGTCACCCATAAAGTGCAAACTACGCGAGCGCGAATTACCGCCATCGCCCTGCATGGGCCGGCCCAGATAATTTTTGTAGATACGCCCGGAATATTTGCCAAAACAAAACACCGGCTTGAAAAGGCCATGGTTGCTGCTGCTTGGAGTGGGGCGGAGGACGCGGATGTACGGGTGCTGTTGGTGGATGTGGAGCGGGGGGTGGATGGGGATACACATGGCATTATCAACAGGCTGAAGAACACCGGCATGAAAGCTGTGCTTGTGCTGAACAAAGTGGATCTCGTACGCCGTGAGAGTCTTTTGGCTTTGGCTGATAGTTTAAATAAGGAAGGTATATTTTCGGATGTCTTCATGCTGTCGGCCCTGAAGGGGGACGGCGTCGACGATCTGCGTGCCGCTTTGGCGGAAAAAATTCCAGTAGGAACTTGGCACTATCCGGAGGATCAGTTGGCCGATATTCCGCAACGCCTGTTGGCGGCGGAAATTACGCGGGAAAAACTGTTTTTGCGCTTGCATCAGGAATTGCCCTATGCAGCGACGGTGGAGACAGAATACTGGAAATCTGCGAAAGGTGGCGCCATTCGCATTGAGCAGGTTATCTATGTTCGCCGGGCTACGCAAAAGGCTATTGTGCTAGGCAAAGGAGGTCAACAGATCAAACAAATCGGCGCGGAGGCGCGAGCGGATATGGCAGAGATCTTTGGCTGCAAGGTGCACCTGTTTCTGTTCGTCAAGGTACGGGACAACTGGCAGGACGACCCGGAGCGCTACCGCGAAATGGGATTGGAATTCTATCGTTAAGGAGAAGTAGGGTAAAACGCTACGGTTCGTTGGGACTTATGGCTTTTTGGACCGAAATTGAGGCGGATTACATCCCGCATTTCCAGGAATAGCACAACTGCGAACATATTCCCGAACGCATATCCATTACCAGTTTTAATGTGGGCCGCCGTTATCGGGGCATGGGCGCTGCGCAAAATTTTCTGATGTTTTACGAAACCGATACGGCGTCGGTCTTTGCCTCCGATGCCTATCTGACGCGACTGAACGACCCCACGCCATGGACCCGGGATAGCCTCCCGCATTTCAAGAATCCTTGCCGCAATATCTATACCTTGCAGGCCGAAAATGGATGTCCCGCGCCCTTAGAAGCACCATACATCCACACCGTGCGCTTTAATCTGGATCAAGGGCTGGATCAGCCGATGGATTGGCTATCCTCTGTTAAGGCCTATCGGACCCGTCTTTATAAGGTGGACGAAGCAATATCCAACA
>CAJWZI010000422.1 GCA_913049615.1 uncultured Alphaproteobacteria bacterium
AAATGTTTACCTTGGTATTTCAATTTCATCAGCGATCACTTTAAACTGATCATAAGAACATTCAAAATAAGGATACGTTACGATGAGCTTTGATTTGGTGATCAAGAACGGAATGATCGTCGATGGCTCCGGCGGCGCGCGCTATCGCGGTGACATCGGGGTCAAGGACGGCAGGATTGCCACCATTGGGCGCATCAGCGCCCCGGCGGACGACGTGGTAGATGCAGAAGGCCACGTGGTCACCCCAGGGTTTGTCGACGGCCACACTCATATGGATGCACAAATTTTTTGGGATAGCTTAGGTAGTTGCTCCTGCTATCACGGGGTCACGTCCGTGGTTATGGGCAACTGCGGTTTCACCCTAGCGCCCTGCCGGGAGGAAGAAGTCGACTACGTCTTCCGCAACTTGGAGCGGGCGGAAGATATTTCCCGCGACGCCATGTCGGAGGGTATTACCTGGCAGTGGGAAACCTATCCGGAATATCTTGATGTAATCGATAAATTGCCCAAAGGTATGAACTATGCCGGTTACGTAGGTCATTCGGCGCTTCGCACCTATATCATGGGCGAACGGGCCTTTGACGAACAGGCCAGCGAGGACGACCTGGCCACCATGGTAGCCAGCGTACAAGACGCTATAAAGGCCGGGGCCATCGGCTTTTCCACCTCCCGCAGCCCGGCACATTTGCAACCCGACGACCGGCCCGTGGCCTCCCGCACCGCTGATTTTTCCGAGGTTGCTGCCATTGTCAATGGTATGGGTAATTTGAACGCAGGAATTTTCCAGCTGGCCATGGAGCGGGGCACCAATGAACAACTTCAGGCCTTCTATCAGAAACTAATGGACCTATCGAAGGAAAGCGGCCGCCCGATTACATTTGGCAGCCTAAACCGGCGCACCAACCCAGGAGCCTGGAAAGCCTTGTACGATATTATAGAAAAGGGCAACCAGGACGGCGCCAACTGCTTCACCCAGGTCCATTCCCGTGAAATTAACGTAGTGCTATCGTTCGAAACACAGCTGCCTTTCGACGACTGGCCCGTCTGGCGTGATGTCCGCAAGCTATCATTGGAAGAACAGAAATCCGCCCTACGCGACCCTGAGATGAAGCGCAGGCTAATCGAGGCAGCCCAGAGTGGACCATCTAACAAAACAGTCACGGGCGGCGAGGCTCGCCCCCCGGAATGGGACTATTTTTATCTTATGGACAAGGCCACCTGGCCACACCGCACCCTCAAGGACATCGCCGCCGAACGCGGCACCAGTCCGGTAGAGGCGATGATCGACATCGCGTTGGAAAACGACCTTCAAGTTTTCTTTCGCCAGCCGATTTCCAACGAGGATGAAGATGCCGCTCTAGCGGTCATGAAGCATCCCCGTTCATGCGTGACCTTCTCGGACAGTGGCGCCCATGTCAGCCAGATCATGGATAGTTCCCTACAGACCCATCTCTTGAGTTATTGGGTGCGCGAGCGCCAAGAATTCACGCTGGAACAGGCGGTACGCATGATCACTTATGACACGGCCACCAACTGGGGCTTTCACGACCGTGGCCTATTACGAGAGGGCATGGCGGCTGACATTGTGGTCTTCGACCCCGACACCATCGGTCCCTGCATGCCTACCGTGGTCTACGACCTGCCGGCAGGGGCCCAACGCCTGAAACAAATGGCTGACGGCATTTCCGCCACGGTGATTAACGGCCAGGTTGTTCTTCGGGACAACCAACATACCGGCGCTCTACCGGGGCAGTTGTTGCGAGGCCCTTTGGGGAGAGCCTGAAGAGAATCCTTTTGTTTGGAAGTGAGTGATGACGATATAAAAAACCTCTTCCGGTCCTTCTAATCAGGCGGTAGCCAGGTCGTATTCAGATCTAGGGGATAAACGGGACGGGGCAGGTTGCGCCAGGTGAACCGACTAAGAACAGGTGATGTTAGACCGGGAGTATCCACTTCATAAACCCGTTCCGCTGGAAACCAGGGAATATACCCGGCCCGAAAGTGGCCCCGGGATTTCACGCACACCGTATGCGCCCGGGCAATATCCAGGCCGAACATTTCAAAAAACACTGGATCAGCGTTTTGCTTGCGAACCGAAATAACCGAGACGGTAATACCACATTCGCCACCAATGCGAAGTGCCGCGCAGAGGCCCAAATTTAGTTTTCGGCTCTTGTAGATGCCGAGGCCGCCTACTACGTCACCTTGATGCAGGGCCAAAACTTCTGCTGGGACCGAAAAGCGTTTCGAAAATTCCGTGTCACCGGTTCGACTGAATACGGCGTCGAACTTCGCTCCCTCTCCTAAATTATGGGACTCCGCCGCTAATTCCTTGTCGAAAAACGAGCCGAATAAGACACCCTTAGCTCCCGCCGACACCAAAGCCGACAACAGCCAGGTTGTGCGTCCCTCGCCACCGCCGCCGGGATTATCGCCTGCGTCCGAATAGATCACCGGTTGGCGGTCCCCATCTAGAGCCAGGGTAACGGCATCTTCTATGGACATCATCTGGCGGCTGAAGGCGGCCCGGTTATCCCAGGCCCGGGCAGCGATCTCGTTTGCTAAATCCTGAGCTCTGGTCTGGTCGTTTCGGGCCGTGACTACCACGGATAGGCCGTTTTTAAATGTGTCAGAAAATGCAAAATTA
>CAJWZI010000423.1 GCA_913049615.1 uncultured Alphaproteobacteria bacterium
TGCCGCTGGAGTGGTGTTTTTGCCGGGCATGATGACGGGGCAGATACTGGCGGGGGCGGCGCCAGATCAGGCGGTCAAATATCAAATTTTAGTGTTGTTGTTAATAGCCGGCGCCACGGGATTAGGTGTTCTTACGGCTGTCATGGCTAGTATCTGGCGGGTCACTGATGGTCGGCATCGGCTGCGGCTGGATCGTTTGCGCTGACCACCGCCGCCTCAGCGGTTTTGCGCCAGGCGCGTCATGGCCGGACTTGCGGCGTATATTCGGCTGGTTTCGCCACGGACCTCCCTAAACCTCGCTAACTCCACGCCCTTCAATTTTTTGCCTGAGGGCAATTTCAAGCGCAAGGGGTTTATGCGCCTATTGTTGACCAGAATTTCGTAATGCAGATGCGGTCCGGTGGACCGGCCCGAGCTGCCAACGAAGGCCACGATCTGGCCTTGGTGGACCCGCTTGCCCTTGCGTATGCCGCGTTGGAATCTGGCAAGATGGCCATAGGCCGTCTTGTATCGTCCGTTGTGACGGATACGCAGGTAACGGCCGTAATTGCCGTTCCAGCCCGCCACTTCGACCGTTCCATTGCCTGCGGCCATCACCGGGGTGCCGCGCGGGGCGCCAAAGTCAATACCGCGATGCATTTTCTTGTAACCCAGAATAGGATGCTTACGCCGGCCAAAGCGCGAGGTTAGCCGTGCGCCGTCGACGGGCGTCTTCATCAGGGCCTTGCGGACGCTGTGCCCGTCGTTATTAAAATAGTCTGGTTCTCCATCCTGCATGACGAAGCGGTAGAGAGGCAGGTTGGTCTTACGCACGTGAAGTTTAGCGTATTGGATATCACCGTACTTGGCAAAATCACCACGCTCATCGTAGAAGGCTTCAAATAGCACTTCAAAGTGATCACCCGGTCGAATGTCGCGTTGGAAGTCCACGTCAAAGGAATAGATGCGGATCAAATTTACGATCACGGGCGCAGGTACGCCGACCCGTTTGGCCGCCAGATACAGGCTGTCATCGATAACGCCTTCGGCTCGATGCAGCCGGACTGCCAGGAGTTTGTCGACCGTTTCGGATTTGAATCCGCCGTTGTTGTTGAGGCTGACCTGGATTTCTTGCTCGACGCTGGGAACAAACGCCAGTTGAATGAGGGCCAGGCGGCCCTCTATCTTTCGCTTTTGTGGATCGAACAACAGTGTCAGCGTCTGGCCCGGTCGCACGCGCCGGGGATCATACGACTTTGACAGTGCGGTTATGGCAGCGTGGGCTGTCGGCCGGTCGCAGCCGTTCCGCATCATGACCGACATCAGGGTGTCGCCCTGGGCAATTTCCACATTTCGCACAATTATATTGGGCGGGGCAGCTTCCACAGATATCTTGGTCAAGGGCAGCGCCAAAGAATTCGTCGGCGGTTCAGCCGCGGGTCGTAAAAGGGTGGGCCGCTGTGGCGAATTTTGGGCCAATTCAGACGGTTCAGGTTGGTTCGCAATGATAGCAACGGCAACGGCCAAGCCTGATAATATGGCCAATATCAATACAGGCAGCTTCCGCTGCTTCGACGGTGGTCTACCCAACAGCACCATCAGATGTCGTAAGCCATCTAAACGACCAAATCGACGTACATTACGCAAAAACAACCCTCCGGTTGGTCCATTAATTTTAGTGAGCCGTGATTGGCGGGGAATGTCTCCCTTGACTATGGCCAATTATCCTTTCCAGCCCTGGCGACTGTATTGAGTTGAATGCCGATTTCAGTCGAAACAATTTAACGATTTTACTATAAGATTCAAGGATTTCAGAGAGTTTCTCTAAATAACCGTCCGATCCCTAATCGGCCAACTATTTAGTTCAGATATAGATTGTAGAAAATTTGAAAATATTGCAAAAAAAGAACGTTGACTTGCCCTCTGCCCCTCTCTATAAACCGGCTTCGCACTGGGCCGGACAGCCTTGCCGTTGTCCGGCCCGGTGCGATTCTGCTCTTTGTTATTGTTGATTTTCGGAAGAGAAGCGTGGGCGGCGGTGTTTATGGACCGGTGCCTATGTTTTAGGCTTTGTTTCGGCTAGCTGAATTCGGTTTTCCGGGTTCGCCCAAGCGGGGACGTTTGGGTATAGCGTGTTGAAACAGTTGATCATTGATCTTGCGGGCTGCCTTGTAATTGAGCTGGGGGATGACTCTGGTTTGGCGACAATGCTCCAAGCCTGCGACAGCGGTTAAGCTGCCGTGTTACCTATTCCGGGTGGGATTAATGATGCCGAGTTCCTGTGTTTTTGGCTCTGTTCTTTCGCAAGAACGGAACTTAAGAACAACCTGAGAGTTTGATCCTGGCTCAGGACGAACGTTGGCGGCAGGCTTAACACATGCAAGTCGAACGAGAAAGTGGACTTCGGTCCACTGGACAGTGGCGGACGGGTGAGTAACGCGTGGGTACTTGCCTTTCGGTACGGGACAACCCCGGGAAACTGGGGCTAATACCGTATATACCGGTCTTGGTGGTTCTTGATCGGGAAAGATTTATCGCCGAGAGATAGACCCGCGTCCGATTAGCTAGTTGGTGTGATAAAGGCGCACCAAGGCTTCGATCGGTAGCTGGTTTGAGAGGATGATCAGCCACACTGGGACTGAGACACGGCCCAGACTC
>CAJWZI010000424.1 GCA_913049615.1 uncultured Alphaproteobacteria bacterium
AGATCCGGTTTGCGCACAATGACTCTGGCCAGGGCTAGGCGCTGGCGTTGCCCGACCGAAAGGGTATTTCCACGGTCGCCAACTGGGGTGTCATACTGTTTTGGCAAATCTGCTATGAAATCATGGGCATGGGCTTTTTGCGCCGCAGCAATACAGTCTTCGCCAGTGGCCTCGGGCCAACCCATTCGGATGTTTTCCAACACGGTGGCATCAAAGATCTCCGGTTCCTGTGTCAGATACCCGATGTGCTGACGCAGGGATTCCACACTGTAATCTGATAGATTTTGCCCATTACTTGTGACATGACCGCGTTGTGGTCGGCGGAAACCAGTTAAAATATCCACCAAAGTAGACTTTCCGGCACCAGATGGGCCGATTAGCGCCGTGGTACTGCCCTTGGATATAGTCAAGTGCAGACTACTAAAGACCTGTCGACCATCACCGTAGGAAAATGCCACGTCGTCAAAAATTATATCGGATTCCAGACCTTTGAACTTCAGGCCGGTTTCGATATTTTCGCGGTTAGGCGCATCCATCAAAAGTTCATAGATCATATGCAGAGATGGCAGAGCCGCGCCGATTATCATGCGCCGCGAAGTCAGGTAGGTAACATTTGATATCAACCGCTGCGCGATCAGGATAAAGAAGCCTAATAGTACGGCAACACTCTGCACATCCTGTTCGGCCACCTTTTGCACCCAGAATAAGGCACCAGCCAGCAGGACGATTACCGATAGTTCCGTCATCTGCTTTGGTATCTCACTGACGGCCCGGAATATAGCCGCAGCATTAGCAAAACGGCGCAAGTAATCATGGAAGATCTCGTGCCGTTGTCCGTAAAGGCCAAACAGTTTGATCTGACGTACATTGTGAAGAGATTCCGTTGCCATGACGCTGATTTGCCGGGCTAGGCGCTTGCGTATTTTGCCAAAGCGTAAGGAATATCCTATTAGACCTTTGCGAATCAGGGTAAGGACAATTCCGGTAACGGCGCCGACGATTATTGTGGCCTGCCAGTTGACGGCCAAAAGGACACCGAACAGCATAACCGACAAGATCAGTTTGTTGGCGAACTCCACGATATTGGTCATCACTTTGGCGCCGATCTGAGTTTCGTGCACCACATTCTGGATCAACTCCCCTTGGGGCCGGTCATCCAGATAAGCCTGGTCGGCATGCAAATAGTGACGCAGCAATTGGCCGGCCCAATCTTGTCGCAGACGATAGGCGAACAAGGCGCTCAACGCCCGGTTTAATACTAATAATGCGCCCTTGATGGTGAAGGCAATGGCGAATAGCACCAACAGCCCTTCAATCCGACTGCCGTCCGGTAATAGATTCAATAGGCCAGTGAGCATCATCATGAATTGACCTTGATTCGCCTGTTCTAGGCCCATGAGGTTATTCAAAAGAGGCAGAACTAGTGATAGTCCAAAGCTCTCTGCCAGAGCGCCGGCGAAAAGGGCCAGTAACAGGACCCCTGCAAACCGTTCCCGCCCAGCGATCAAGCGGAACAGTTTGGAAAATTTGTTGATGGCTGGTTGGGCCGTAGTTTTCATGTGGTTAACGTCGGGTTGTTTCGCCAGTGGTGTCGTGAGCGGTGGCTAATTCGGCAGCACGCCGCTTAACGGCATCGCTGGGGGCGTACAAAAGCCCGGTCAACATACGGTCAACATATCTTAATGGCGTGCCCCTGACGGTTTTCCGCCAACCGTGACCCAAACGCCTATCTCCACCCTTGTTGGTTGTGGATTTGGGTGCGGTGGCCCCCACCTTTCGCCGAGCGACCAAAGTCAGGTACCGGGGAATCATCGCCGAACTAGGCCGACCGGAGGCACGCAAAAAAAGGATTTCATAGCCGTGACCGCCATACAGTTGCTGTAATGAGGTGCGTGAGAAGCAATACGGATGATAGATGTGGGTAGAATTCTGGACCGTAGAATTTGGCGTCTCCATCAACACCACGCCTTTTGGCGCTAACCATCGGTCGATCGCTGCGAAGACAATATCCAGATCAACAACGTTTTCCATCACATGGGAAAACAACATCATATCAATTTGGTCTTCTGGTCCGGGAACCATTTCTTTCAACTGTTCAACGGTCGATGCAATAACCTGAACGCCTCCCAGGCTATTGGCAAATCGTGCCGCTAACTCAGAGGGCTCCACACCAAATGCGTGGGCCTTATAATGTTCCGCGATGCTGGAAATGATCAAGCCAAAGGCACAGCCAATTTCCAGAATCCGGCCTCCGGCAGGCGGGGCGCAACCTACGGCGTCCAAAGTCGCGCATAGCTTGTCCGTGCGCTGCAACTCCTTGATCAACTGTTTTTGTCGTGCCTGCTGTTCACCGTCCGCCCCCTTGGCTGATTTGGTCTCCCAGAATGCCTGACCGTACAAACGGTCGTACCAAGCCTGGTTCGGCACCGGGTTCATAAACACAAGATCGCAAGACCGGCATCGGTGATAGGGAATGTTTATTCCGCGGAAAACCAGTTCTTCGTAGGGCCAAAGATCACTGCCGCCGCACACGGGGCAATGGTCGTGGGGGATCACATCATCTGCTGTAAGCGCAATAGGGGGCGCATTCTTAGCAACGTTCAACGGTTCGTCCTGTCTGAACATTTA
>CAJWZI010000425.1 GCA_913049615.1 uncultured Alphaproteobacteria bacterium
ATTACCCCAAAGACAGTTTGAAGGCTCGTTTTTGCGTTGCCGGCAAGGCCAAACTATATGAATTTTGCGCCAGCCACGGCGTGGGATATCTTAACTGCGGCAAACTTATTGTCGCTACGTCCGACGAAGAACTAGAGGTTTTGGACGGCATCAAGGCTAAGGCAGCGGCGAATGGCGTTGAGGATCTTTATGAAATCACCTCCGTAGAAGCTATGGCTCAAGAACCACGCTTGTCCTGTACTGGCGCCCTGGTCTCGCCGTCGACGGGCATTGTCGATAGCCATGGCCTAATGCTCGCCTTTCAGGGCGATGCGGAGGATCAAGGCGCTATGATAGCTTTTCGAAGCCGGGCAGTGGGCGGCGAGGTCCTAAATGACGGCGTGGCTCTGCGTGTTCGGGATGGCGACGGTGTTGAAACGACCCTTGGATGCCGACGTCTTGTTAACGCGGCGGGCCTTTATGCCCAACCCCTGGCTCGGCGTATCGACGGTCTGGGTCCGGATACCGTTCCGCCATTGCTGTACTGCAAGGGCAGCTATTTTTCTCTGCCCGGCCAGCAACTCTTTTCCCAGCTGATCTATCCCGTTCCGGCCTCTGCGAGCTTGGGAGTACACCTAACAATAGATTTGGGTGGTCAGGCCCGATTTGGCCCTGACCAGCAATGGCTAGACGGTGAATTTGATGATATGGAAGCACCCTTGGATTATTGTGTGGACGCCAGGAGAGCCGAAGTATTTTATGATGCAATCCGTAGATATTTGCCGGACTTACCTGACAATTCGCTTGAGCCGGCATATAGCGGCATACGACCTAAGTTGCAGCAGCCCGGTGGCGGTATGGAGGATTTCATGATTCAAGGGCCGGAAGATCATGGCGTGCGAGGTCTTATCAACCTCTACGGCATTGAATCCCCCGGGTTGACTTCATCCCTTGCCATCGCCGAATTCGTGGGCGCAATGGTTGTCGATTAACGCGGCTTTGCGACTGGAGCGGGTCATGGAAAAACCAGGCAAATGAATACAGGTGGCGTAATGGCGAAAAAGTGGATTTGCATCGGATTTGTTGGGTTCGCTTTTGGGTTGACGTTATCATCGGTTTCGGTGGTGGCGGAGACACGATATAACGATTGGGAATTGTGGACCTCGCCAGCCACGGCCATATTGCCGGATAGACGTGTCGCGAAAAGCCCGTTTCGAATCAATATCGCCGGTGGCGGCGTAGCCGCGCCGGAATTCCTGGGTTCGGATACCCTTGCCCTAAAATCTCTGCCCCTGTTGGACGTCAATTATGCCGGTGCGCTGTTTCTATCAACCCAGCAAGGCATTGGCTGGAACGCCTGGCGTAAACGCACCCTACGGGCGGGACCACGACTTACCTTTGATTTTGGCCGTCAGGCGGCTGACTCACCAAGCTTGGCCGCGCTGCCGGATATCGAGTTCGGGACAGAGGTCGGGTTGTTTGTTGAAAGCTTCGTCGCTTCATGGCGGTTCAAGGGAGACATTCGCAAAGAAATTGGCGGTGGCCATGGTGGCCTTCTATTGAATGGTGAGGCAGCCTGGGGCAGTCGTTGGTCTAAGAATGTGTCTATCGTCCTTGGCGTGCGGGGTACCTATATGGATGACACATACGCCGAGAGTTATTTTTCTGTTGCGCCGGCCAACGTCAGGGCCGGGCGAATCCAATATGATGCTGCTGGCGGCTTTCGTGATTTCAACGGATTTGTCCAGATCGTCTATGATTTTACACAGGCCTTCTACGTGGCAGGCGAGTTCCGAGGAACGGCCCTGATGGAACAGGCGGCCAACAGCCCCCTGGCTGAAGTTGATGCGTTTGTTTCCGGCTCGTTCCTGGTCGGATTTCGTTTTTGATGGCCAAGGCGATTGTCCAAGTGCGACCAGTACGCACGGTGGCTCACGTGCTAATGTCTAACTGTGGTCTTCGCTTTTCATAACCTGGTCAAACTTCGCATTTTGTTCACTACTGGCTTCGGTCTGATATTTATCGCGCCATTTGTTGTAGGGCATGCCATAGACAATTTCCCGCGCCGTATCCTTATCCAATCCGATGCCTTTCTCGTTAGCCTCTTCCATGTACCAGCGCGACAGGCAGTTGCGACAGAAACCGGATAGATTCATCAAGTCAATATTTTGTACATCCGTCCGTTCGCGCAAATGATCGCGCAGGCGACGGAAGGCAGCAGCCTCCAGTTCCAGTTGGGTTTGGGCGTTGATATCGTTCTCGTTCATGATCAAAATCCTTAGAAGGTGTCATTTTATAGGCACTTTACAGGTCGCGAACTGTTTCTGCGATCAGCCAATCTACCACCTTATTTAGGGCAGTTTGTTTGTCCTTGCCAGCCGCCAACGCCTCATCATATATGCGCACCTGGGTTTGGGCAGAGGTGCCCCGAGCTAGATGTGGCTGTTACGATCGTTGCTGGCAGCGTCAATAATTCAACTAACTCCGCTGGTGTCACACTGCCCTTGAATAAGACCTAGCAGCTCGCAAAATTGCAAATGCCTCAATTACGAGCGACGGTATCGGAAGAAGATACGGCGACACGTCTCCCTCGTTTATTCTTCTGACGGGTCATCGCCAGAATTGAGGCTTGACTAGTTACTATAAA
>CAJWZI010000426.1 GCA_913049615.1 uncultured Alphaproteobacteria bacterium
CAAAGGCGTCAAATTAGGCGATCGGGTCGCTACCGTCGCATGGAACAGTTACCGGCATTTAGAATGTTACTATGGCGTATCCGGCATGGGCGCCATTCTGCACACGATCAACCCGCGCCTCTTTCCTGAACAAATTGCCTACATCGCCAATCATGCCGACGACAAAATTATTCTCACCGACTTAACATTTGTGCCGTTGTTAGAATCTATCGCCAGTCAACTAAGTAAGGTTGAAGCCTTCGTCATCATGACGGATCGAGAGCATATGCCCGAAACCTCGCTGCCTAACACACACTGTTATGAAGAAATTCTGGCAACACAAAACGGCGATTTTCTATGGCCGGAATTTGACGAAAATACCGCCTCTTCCCTTTGCTACACCTCTGGTACAACAGGTAATCCGAAAGGAGTATTGTATAGCCACCGGTCCACACTGCTACACTCGTTTGCCTCCACCAATCGCGACGTTCTAGGCTTGTATTCCGGCGATGTAGTTATGCCCGTGGTGCCGATGTTCCATGTCAATTCGTGGGGTATTGCCTACACAGCTGCCATGTGTGGGACAAAACTAGTTCTGCCGGGCATGGGCATGGATGGCGCATCATTATACGACTTGCTGGACAGCGAAAAAGTCTCGATATCTGCCGGCGTGCCAACTGTTTGGCTATTGCTTCTGAAATATTTGCAGGAGAACAACAAGAAACTCCCGTACATGGATCGAACTGTGATCGGCGGATCCGCAGTACCGGCCTCAATGATTGAGACCTTCGAAAAAGACTATGATGTAACCGTGGTCCATGCTTGGGGCATGACGGAAATGAGCCCTCTAGGCACCATATGCACTATGAAGCCGAAAATGGGCAATTGGAGTTATGACAAGCGGCTGGCCGTGAAATGCAAACAAGGACGCACTGTCTACGGCGTCGACATGAAGATCACCGATGATCAGGGCAACGAATTGCCCCGGGATGGCGAGGCCTTTGGCCACTTGTTAGTACGCGGCCCCTGGGTGACAAGTGGCTATTTCAGGGGTGAAGGCGGGAACGTGGTTGACGACAAACATTGGTTTGATACTGGAGATGTGGCCACTCTTGATTCAGAAGGCTACATGCAGATCACGGATCGTGCCAAAGATGTTATCAAGTCGGGCGGCGAATGGATCAGCTCCATCGAACTAGAAAACATTGCCGTTGGTCATCCTGACGTAGCGGAAGCCGCCGTGATTGGGATAGCCCATCCAAAGTGGGACGAACGACCTTTATTAATTATTGTACGCAACGAAGGCAGCAGCACCGACGGCCCGGAAATTCTGGATTTCATGAAAGGCAAAATTGCATCATGGTGGATGCCCGATGACGTCACCTTTGTTGAAGAAATTCCCCATACCGCCACGGGCAAAATCCAAAAACTGCGTCTTAGAGAGCAATTTTCTGACTACATCCTGCCAACCGCATAGTCCGTTATAATTCTTAGGCTGCCGCCTGCTCCATTTTCCTTTCGCGGATAAAACGTTCAACGGCATCGTTGCCGAAAGACTTTCGGAGGTCTTCAAAGATGATTTTGGCGTCGGCCGTGGAGAAATTTATGCAGCACGGAAAACACTGTCGGATGCCGGCAAGCCATCGCACCTTGCCCGGTCCGTCTCGACCATATGCACCAGATGTGACAGGACCGACCGCGCTGCAGCAGAATGCAAATGTTCGGGCACGTCGCGATACATGGTTGCAACCATGTCCGGAATGCAACCAATCTCCTGGCTGAGGCAACGGGCAATCTGCTCTTCGCGCTCTTCGCGGTGTTTAATTAGTTCCCCCACAAAGAAATGTGGTTTTTCGATCCGTGGACCATGGGTTGGCCAGTAATGGTCGTCGGACCGTGACTTCAATTTTTTCAGGCTTTGCATATATCTGTACATATCACCATCTGGAGGAGATACGATGGTGGTAGACCATCCCATTACATGATCCCCGGAGAACAAGGCGTTTTCCTCCCTTAGAAAATAGCAAGTATGGTTAGAGGTATGGCCCGGAGTATACACTGCCTGTAGGGCCCACTCCTTGGTGGCCAGGATATCGGCGTCATTAGCCAGAGTATCAGGCATATAGTCAGTATCAGCACCCTCCTGAGACACTTCGCTGGTTGTTACTTTGTTTTCTCGGCCGTGACCGTGGGGACCGCAACCCCAAATTTCGGCACTGGTCTCGGCCTTCAACAAAGCAGCGCCAGGGGAATGGTCACGATGTGTATGGGTAATGACAATGTGGCTGACCGTCTCGCCCTTTAAGGCATGCAGGATTGCTTCGATATGGTCAGGGTCATCGGGGCCGGGATCGATCACAGCGACCTGACCATGACCCACGATGTAGGTGCCCGTTCCGTGCAGCGTAAAGGCAGATGGATTTGGCGCGATGACGCGGCGGATTAATGGCGAGACCTGATCTGCCAGGCCGTATTCAAAGGTAAGATCCTTTTTAAAGGGTATATTGGCCATGTCAGGCTCTCCGAATGTTTACCTGCCTACGGAAATTGCCGCGAATCAGCGATAATTTACACACAGGGTAGATGGGTTAACGTCTGTTTCAAGGGCAATGACATTGCAAATAGCCCAAAATAATTGGCC
>CAJWZI010000427.1 GCA_913049615.1 uncultured Alphaproteobacteria bacterium
GGTCCAACTCTTCACGGGTTTGCAAGGGTGAGGGCGCAAATTGTCCGCCGTCAAACAGTTTCAAAATGGCGTCATTGTTTTTATGGGCTTGGGTAAGATGAGCTAAGGCCAGCATCCTGCTGTCGCCCCCACCCGCCTGCCAGGTCAGTTCGCCCTTCTTACGCAATATTTCGTAAACCATGTCACTGATGGTGCGCCGGTCCTTTGATCCGGCATAACGCCGGACACGGAAATAGTTGCCGACGAGACGATCGGCGGGCGTCGTTGAATCCGCAATTTGATCAAGAAGTTCAATGACCGCTTGAATGCGCGCCCCGGGCGTCATTTTGTTGGTCTAGGTAGGGTTTAATGGATAGTTAGGTGCTTCACGAGTCAGGGACACCTCGTGCACATGGCTTTCCCGGAATCCCGCCTGCGTGACACGGACGAATTCGCAGTTTTCCCGCATCTCGGCGATGGAGCCGTTGCCGGTATAACCCATGGCTGCGCGCAAGCCACCAACCAACTGGTGGATGATGTTGCCTACTGGCCCTTTGTAAGGTACCCGCCCTTCCACGCCTTCCGGCACTAGTTTGATACTTTCCTGAATTTCTGCCTGGAAATAGCGGTCGGCGGAACCCCGCGCCATGGCACCCAACGAACCCATGCCGCGATAGGATTTGTAGCTGCGGCCCTGATACAGAAACACTTCACCCGGCGCCTCTTCCGTCCCTGCTAATAGAGATCCTATCATGGCGCAATCAGCACCGGCGGCAATGGCCTTGGCCAAATCACCCGAAAACTTGATGCCGCCGTCAGCAATCACCGGAATGTCCGCTGCCTGGCATGCTTCTACTGCTTCCATGATCGCGGTCAGTTGTGGCATACCCACGCCTGCGACAATACGCGTGGTACATATGGAGCCAGGCCCAATACCCACTTTTACCGCGTCTGCGCCTGCATCCACCAGGGCCTTGGCCCCATCTGCCGTGGCCACGTTACCGGCCGCCAGTTGGGTATAGTTGGAGAGTTTTTTGATCTCGGTGACACTGTCCAGCACCATCCCTGAATGACCGTGTGCCGTGTCGACAATAATTAGATCAGCCCCGGCGTCGATCAGCGCCTCGGTCCGAGCCAGGCCATCCTTGCCGATACCGGTGGCAGCGGCGACCAGCAACCGACCCTGCTCGTCCTTAGCGGCGTTGGGATAGGTAGTCGCCTTTTCCATATCTTTGACGGTGATCAAGCCGACACATTTATAATTTTCGTCCACCACCAGGAGTTTTTCAATTCGATGCTGATGCAGTAGGCGCTTGGCCTCCGCGCTATCCACGCCATCAGTCACGGTGACAAGATTTTCATGGGTCATCAATTCTTTGACGGCCTGCGCTTTGTCGGTCGCAAAACGCACGTCCCGATTTGTCAGAATTCCTGCCAAACGGCCCGTGCCTGGCTCAACCACCGGAATGCCCGAGATGCCATGATTCTCCATCAATTGCTGGGCATCGTTCAGGGTCTGGTCCGGGTAAATGGTGACCGGGTTGACCACCATACCGGCTTCGAATTTTTTCACCCGGCGCACCTCCTGCGCCTGTTCCTCAGGCGACAGGTTTTTGTGGATCACCCCCATACCACCTAGCTGGGCCATCGCGATGGACAAACGGTGTTCCGTCACCGTATCCATGGCCGAGGACAATAGGGGAATGCCTAAAAATAGATTCTTAGTGACCTGGCTTCTGGTAGAAACTTGGTTCGGCAGCACGGCGGATGCCGCCGGCTTTAGAAGCACGTCATCGAATGTCAGGGCCTCTGTTATAGTCATATCTTTTTCTGCCTCCCAATAACCCCGGAATTCTATCTCCACCGATGAAAACAGGGCACATTGAGTGCTCTGTTTGGCATGGACCATGCATGGAATTTTCGTCGCCTGTTTGGCGCAATCATGCTTTGGCGGCAGCTGGAGACAGCCACCTGCCGCCGCATCTTAGGCAGCGCTCCCTTTAGCGATGCCTTCAGCCAAAGCCTCGGCTTCCATATCACCCTTTATGCCGGCCCGTTTTTCATCACTGTACATTTTCGGATAATGCATCTCGAAAGATGCCTTGATGTCTGCTAATGGCGTGTCAGCAAAGGAGCCGTGTTCGGTAATGTATTCCATATGCTTGTTGCCGGCGGCATCATAGGGGTGGAAAACGGAATCTCTCTGGCCGTCAAATTCCAACGGCAGGGTGCCAAATTTTTCGCACAAGGAGAGGTTGAAGGCGGGCGTCGCTTTGACCCATTTTCTTTCCAGAAAAACCTCCACAAAACCGTGATAAACGAACAGGTCTGTTCCCATTAGTTCTATCATGCGTTTGGACGCTAAATGATTGCGTACATCCGCGAAACCCAGGCGTGCCGGAATACCGATGACCCGGCAAGCTGCAGCCATCAGAGTGCCTTTCGTGATGCAAAAGCCGTTGCCTCGTTCCAGCACAGTAGAGCCCTTCATGCCGAGTTCGGTAATTTCGACGCCGTAGGGGTCGTAGCGGAATTCGTCCCGAACAGCGTAATAAATTTGCACGGCCTTTTCCAAGTCCGTGCAGTCATCGCCGGCCACTCGGTGGGAAAATTCAACTACTGCTGGATGGTCGCTG
>CAJWZI010000428.1 GCA_913049615.1 uncultured Alphaproteobacteria bacterium
CTTTGCCATACTGAAGGAGTTAACCCAGACCCGAGGATTGGATAAGGGTGCCTTTGGCCAACGTCTAGCTGGGTTGGAAATGGATATCCAAGCGGTAGAAATTACGGAGCAACGGGTGATCATAGAATTGCAGACGACCGGCCGGATTGGACCGGCCTCATCATTGTTGAAACTTTGCGCCGGCAATACCCTGCAGGCGATTTCAGAATGCAGTCTAGAGGCCATTGGCGTCTATGCCGCGCCCTATCAGCTGGCGGCTCGAGATTGGGGAAGCAATTTGGAGCCCATCGGCAGTAACGACGAATTGACAGTTGTCGCCAGTTACCTTGACCAACGGGCTCGTTCCATCGCCGGCGGCTCCGACGAGGTACAGCGGAATATCATGGCGAAGCACATTCTGGGCATGTAATACCTGCGGTAAAGTATGAAGGAGATCGGGTCATGGACGTGAATCTGTCGGTGGAGGATGCGGCCTTTCGCTACGAGGTACGGTCCTTTATTGATGAGAAGTTGAGCCCTGATATGCGCGAGGCTTCAAACTTAACCTCCGGAGTATTTGCCGAATTTGAGATCGGCCGGCGCTGGCACAACGCGCTATACGAAAAAGGCTGGATCGCTCCGTCCTGGCCGAAAGAGCATGGTGGCGCCGCCTGGACGTCCATGCAGCGTTATATCTATGATTCCGAGGCAGGCGCTGCCGGTGTCCCGCGCTTGTTCTCCATGGGCCTTCGCATGGTTGGTCCTGTAATCATGAAATTCGGCACAGACAAGCAAAAGGCTCATTATCTACCTCGCATTCTTTCTGGCGACGACACTTGGTGCCAGGGTTACTCCGAACCTGGCTCAGGATCAGACCTGGCCTCATTGCAAACCCGCGCTATCGTGGCCGGGGAAGATTATGTGGTCAACGGCACCAAAATCTGGACTACGGGCGCACAACATGCCAACCGCATGTTCTGCCTAGTCCGCACTTCGACGGCAGGTAAACAGCAGGAAGGCATTACCTTCGTCCTAATCGACATGAACACCATCGGTATTTCGGTCGAACCCATTATTACCATCGCCGGCGACCACGAGGTCAACCAGGTATTTTTTGATGACGTGCGGGTTCCTACCCGGAACCGGGTGGGTGAGGAGAACAAGGGCTGGACGGTGGCTAAGTATCTCCTTGAGTTTGAGCGTGGCGGTGCGGCATATGCTACCACTCTGGCAACGGCGATAGAGAAACTGCGCACAATCGCCACGTCAGAGAGGGTTGAGGGTGGCCGGTTGATTGACGATCCGCAGTTCGCTAGTAGGCTGGCTGCCTTGGAGGTAAAACAACGAGCAGCGCAAAGCACCGAACATCGCATCATGTCCGATATTGACAAACGGGGGCGGCCAGGTCCCGCGTCCTCCATGATGAAATTGGTTGGTTCAGAGACCAATCAGGGAATTTCGGAATTGGCTGTGGAAGCAACTCAATATTACGCTGCACCCTATCAGCCCGAGGCACGGGTTCCCGGGAATAACATTGAGCCGATTGGTTCAGCTGCTGCTATCCCTGTGATGCCAAAATATCTCAATTACCGAGCTGCGACCATCTATGCTGGCTCTTCTGAGGTGCAGAAAAACATAATTTCGAAGTTCGTATTGGGTCTCTGACCAGCCGGGAGTCGTGAAGAAGAGTGCTATCTAACCCTCAAGGCATTAGAAGCCAGGCCGCTAAACGCAAAGTCTGGAATTTGGCAGAAAGACAACCGCGACTAGACCAGTTACGCGGCCCGCTTGCGACACATTTTAGGTGGGCTGCAAAGGCGATATTTGTTGGATTAATGCGACCTCTTTACTACTACCTATCGGGCCGAATGCAGGTTCAGGTTACTCCGATAGCAGTGGAACAATCAAAGGCACCTCGGCAATGCTGTCGGCACCGAGAACCTGGAAATTCCCGCGGGCCTCTGCACGAGCCTTTTCACGTAGATCGGGCCACCCGGAATTTACATGGACGCCACCTGTCAGACCCGCATTGCGACCCGCCGCCATATCGGTATGCATATCGCCGACGATCCAGGAGTGCGCCAGATCAATGTCCAGGACCTTGGCCGCCTTCAACAGCATGCCCGGATTCGGTTTACGGTCACGATGGTTTTGGCCCCCTTGTTCGCCAGATTTGGGGAAATGAGGGCAGGCGCAAACCGCATCCAAATGGGCGCCTTGAGCATCAAGTTCGGCCTTTATTTTTTCCTGCACAGCGATGAAGGCCGCCCAGTCATAAAGACCGCGTCCAATTCCGGATTGGTTGGTGACGAGAACTACATGCAGGCCACGCCGGTTGGCCAAGGCAATAGTCTCGCCGGCGCCAGGGATTAACTGGGTATTTTCAACTTCATGCAGATAGTGGGTCTCCACCACTACTACACCGTCGCGATCCAGATACAAGGCCGGCGCTACACTCGGTTGGCCCAATATTTCGATCCAGACACCGTCCTTATCAATGGGAAATGGTAATTCAGGCATTCCGGTCGTCTAGCACTTCTGGATTAACCAAAAAATAGGTGTCCAGCTTGCCGTCAAAGGCGTCCAGGCAATTTTGCACTGCCTGCATACCCATAGCTCGGAAGG
>CAJWZI010000429.1 GCA_913049615.1 uncultured Alphaproteobacteria bacterium
GACGTAGCGACAATAAGTTTGCCGCAGTTAAGATATCCCACGCCATGGCTGGCGCAAAATTCATACAGTCTGGCCTTGCCGGCAACGCAAAAACGGGCCTTCAAACTATCCTTGGGATAATAGATACCCGCATGGATAACCTCGCTGTTTCGAGACGAGGTCTCGCTACCAATTAAATCAGCAGCCTCCAGAATGATGACTTCGTCACCCATCAGAGCTAGTTGACGAGCGATCGCTAGACCGACCACCCCTGCCCCTACCACGACACTATCAACGCGTTCCATCATGGCGCGCAACTTGACCTGACCGGAACTCATGGTCAAGCAGCTGTGATTTACACTTCAGAGGCTTAGTATCATGTGGACTTCCACATTTCCTTTCACGCCGATTTTCCTGAAGCTACTAATATAAACCAATAAGTTCATACCACTGGTACTGGACAAGTCGGACCCATATACAATGTAATATGACGATGGCCCCAAAAAATCGCGACATACCGACCAAAAGCGGCCTTGCCGAAGTTCAGAATTTCCTGAATAAACTGGCTGCTACGCCCAACGCCCAAGCTACCAAAACCCGTGGTCGTCTACTATTCGCAATGGACGCTACCGCCAGCCGCGAGCCGACCTGGGATACCGCATGCCAGATTCAGGGGGAGATGTTCACCCAAACCGCCAAAATGGGCGGCTTGGATGTACAATTGGCTTATTACAGAGGCTATAAGGATTTTCGCGCGACACCGTGGATTTCCACCTCCGCCGACCTCATCCCCTATATGACAAAAGTACGATGCCTTGGCGGACATACCCAGGTTGAACGCCTTCTGAGATATGCGGTGAAAGAAACAGCAAAACAAAAGATCAATGCCCTAGTATTTGTCGGCGATTGTCTGGAAGAGGACGTTGACCAAGTCTGCGCCGTGGCCGGTGAACTAGGTATAATGGGCGTACCGTGTTTTCTGTTTCACGAGGGTCACGAACCGATCGCGAGCGGGGCATTCCAGCAAATTGCCACTTTGACCCGGGGTGCCTATTGCCGGTTTGATTCCACGTCCGCCGCTCAGCTTAAGGGACTACTGGCCGCGGTGGCCGTCTACGCGGCAGGAGGTCGCAAAGCGCTATCCGATTTTTCCAAAGGCAAGACCGCGCCCATTCTACGGATCGCCCATCAGATGGATGCTAAGCCGCCATGATCGGCTACTTTATCTTGGGCATTTGTTTGCTGGCGGCCCTTGGCTTAATGGGAACATTCGGACTGACGGCAGATCCAAAAACGTTGGCAAGGATCCTGCGTATCTCGGCGTTCGGCATTTGTGCCGTGGCAGCGGCTTTTCTGCTGTTTACCGGGCGATTTGCGCTCGGCTTACCTCTTGCTTTCGTAGCGGCAGCATTCTTACGCCGATGGGCCTTGCCGCGCCTAGGCCCTCGATTGAGCCAGAGCCCAGGGCGGTCACCAGGCAGCACCTCGAACGTCGAAACCGTCTACTTGCGCCTAGAACTAGACCATGATAGCGGCACCATGCGGGGCGAAGTCCTGCAAGGGACTTACGCGGGCCGTGATTTGACGGAGCTGGATCACGAACAGTTAATGGAATTGTTAGCAGAATGCCAGCGGCATGACGGCGAAAGCGCACAATTATTAGAAGCCTATCTGGATCGCAGTCACGGTCCAGAATGGCGCCAGCAGACTGACGGCGACGAACAGCGTCAAGCCAGTGTGGGACCCATGACCATGGAAGAAGCGCGTGAGGTTCTGGGTCTGGATACCAACCCCTCCCCGAGTGAAATCCGCGAGGCGCATAAACGCCTTATGCTCAAGATGCATCCTGACAAGGGCGGCTCTTCATATCTGGCTACCAAAATAAATCAGGCTAAGGATATGTTGCTGGGTGTGTGACGGGGATAGCTTGCACCTGACGCGCCGTCATGGCAGAAGCGGGTCCCGATTAGATTAAGTCTGCAATTTGATAGGTAATATCAACATGCGCGTACGCAAAGCCGTATTCCCTGTTGGTGGGCTGGGCACCAGGTTCTTACCTGCAACCAAAGCCTTACCCAAGGAGATGCTACCCATCGTAGACAAGCCATTAATTCAATATGCGGTTGAAGAAGCAGCCGCAGCTGGTATTGAAGAGTTCATATTTGTCACCGGTCGTGGAAAAACTGCGATCGAGGACCATTTCGATCATTCTTACGAGTTGGAGGATCTGCTTTCCTCGCGTGGAAAATCTGATGAATTGGCGGCCTTACGGTCCGCAATTCCGGACGCTGGACAAGTGGCCTATACCAGGCAACAAGAACCCCTGGGATTGGGCCACGCCGTCTGGTGTGCGCGGCACCTGGTGGGGGACGAACCGTTCGCGGTGCTGCTGGCCGACGACCTGATTTTGAGCGACACGCCATGCCTAAAACAAATGATAGATGCGGCAACGGAAACAGGCGGCAACATGGTCGCGGTCCTGGATGTGCCACGCGAACATACCTCGCGCTACGGTATATTGGATGTGGCGAGCGATAACGGCCGACTAGCAAAGGTCAAGGGACTGGTCGAAAAACCCGATCCGGCAGAAGCGCCGTCCACGTTATCGGTTATTGGG
>CAJWZI010000430.1 GCA_913049615.1 uncultured Alphaproteobacteria bacterium
TGACGGCGCGTATGCGAAGGCAGGATTTGAACCTACGATGTGCAGTTTATGAGTGTAAAAATTTTAGTAAATAAGCCATTAAAATGGTTCAGAAATGATAGAATTATGCGCCGAATTTGTGCCGAAAGTTAGGGAATAAATCCGGTGTCAAATAATCGTGACACTCTCGCCAAAGGGGATAGGCCTAAAGACCCGAGAGGGAGTCACCAGACTAAAAATCAATCGCCGGCAACTTCTCAATCGAACATCGCTAGATCAATTGCGTCGCCCATCTTGCAATAACCGAGATCACTCGGGTGAAGCCCGTCACCGCAATCGTAGATAGGCAGCATTTGGGTAGGACACTCGGGGTCACGCAACGCCTTGTCGAAATCGACAACGCCATCTAATGCCCCGCTTTTCCGGATCCAATTGTTAACCGCAACCCGATGACCCTCACGCACAGGATTCCAGGCACCAGGTAGGAACGTCTCGTTTCCGAACGGAGTCAGGGTAGCGCCAAACAGTTTTATCCCGCGTGCTTGTGCCCGCAATGCCATCTGGCAGAGGCCAGAGATCATCTGTTTGGCGGTGACCTCCTCTTCTGGCTTAGCGATGCGGTTTCTCAGATCGTTGGTGCCGAGCATGACAATTACATGGGTCACGCCAGGTTGAGCCAGCACATCGCGATCAAACCTCCGCAAGCCGCTATCGCCTCGCAGGTCGTGCAAAATTCGGTTGCCACCGAGGCCTTGGTTCATCACCCCGAGAGGTCGGCCTCCTTGCCGTGCGATTAACCGCCGAGCAAGCTGGTCGGGCCAGCGCTTATAGGCGTCATGGGTTGATATATTAGCGTCGGTCAGCGAATCGCCGAGCGCGACCACGCCTCCGGTTTCTTTCGACGCCAACACATCAATACTGCTAACGAAGAACCATTCGTCCGTAATCGTGCCAACAGGCATTACGGTTTCGGCCGAAAAATCTCCCGGCGGAGAGATGTAATTGGTCTGCCGTGCGTAACGCCCGGTGATCTGGAAGCCTGTCGGGATCTCGCCGGGGAGGTAGAAAGTGACAGAAAGGTCGGCGAGCGGCTCCACGTTGAGTTTAACAGGGTCGCTGACCACGAGCGCACCCGCCGCGATCGTCGCCGAACCGGAGCCGCCAAAAGTGAGCTTGCGCTCCGAGTCCGGCACGATCGCGGGACCATTGTCCCTAATCCCAACATAGGCACTACTGATCAAGAGCTTGCCGTTACCATAGGCGTTGGACAGCCGCACCTTCAAGGTGTCGCCGCCGATACTGACGCGCAGATTCATCCGCAAAGTATGATTGTTGAAGCCCACGCCGGATTCACTCGGTGCCGGCGAGGTGGTCCAGGTGCCGACCCAATGTCTGTTATTGTCCATCCGCTGACTCCCCTATCACAGCAAGCGATTGTTTAATGACGCCGAGTCGCATGTCAGTATTTTTTACAAGCATAACCTAGCAGTCCCTACGAGGAGAAGGGCAAGGTCGTGGACCTGGAAAAGGGACGTTGGTATTTGGATCGGCTTATCAATGAAGAATTATCTGGCTGATGAATGGGGATGGCAGAGGTGATCACACGGGTTAACGAAACCGCCAGCGTCCCACGCCGGTTACCGGAGGGCAACCCTCAGGTCAGGCTCCAGTGGCGAGATAGAATTGTGAGTTTATGGGAGAGCCTATAGGATGCCGTTGGTTGTCACGACAGCGGTGTTCCGATCCCCTGGATGGACGGGATAAGTACTAACTATTGAGGCCTGACATGCTGAAGTTTTATTACAACGCGGCTCCTAACCCGATGAAGGTGTCTTTATTTTTGGAAGAGTCTGGCTTGGACTACGATCCGGTCCCCATCGACGGACGCGCCGGCGATCAACACAAGCCCGAGTTCCTGGCAGTAAACCCGAATGCCAAGGTTCCAGCCATCGTCGATGATGGCATCACCGTGTTCGACAGCAATGCCATCCTTCTATACCTCGCACAGAAGACCGGAAAATTTCTGCCGGAGGATACGTCTGAGGCACGGGCGCAGCTGCTGTCCTGGCTGATGTTCGTGGCCACGGGTGTCGGCCCCTATTCCGGCCAGTCCGTGCATTTCAAGAACTATGCGCCGGAAAAACAGTCTTATGCCATCAATCGCTATGACTTCGAGGCGGAGCGCCATTATGGCATCCTCGACAGGCGGCTCGCGGCAGTGCCCTACATGCTGGGAGAGACTTATACAATCGTCGACATGGCCGTGTGGGGCTGGGCTCGAATGATTCCAATCGTCAGAGGCGAAAATACTTGGCGGGACATGCCGAACCTCAGTCGGCTGGTGAATGAAATCAACGCCCGTCCCGCAGCCGAACGCGCCAACGCCCTCAAGGACCGTCACACCTTCAGGACCGACATGGATGACGAGGCCCGGGGCTACATGTTTCCACAGAATACGAGGCTTGCCGGCTGAGTACCGGGAAAAGTACGTCGTGCCGTTTCTGAAGGACTAGCTGCGGCAGCCGTCAGGTCAGGCTCCGGTGGCGGGGCGGGATTGTTGGCCTGGGAGAGTTTTTGACGCCATCTTGCTCATAAATCGTTGAATT
>CAJWZI010000431.1 GCA_913049615.1 uncultured Alphaproteobacteria bacterium
ATGATGTAGCTTCCGACCAACCAGAGACACATATTCCTGCTTTATGGTAGGCGAACAATTGGCTTGTTAATGTCCCTTTATGGTTAAAATAATGGAAGATGCGACCCTGCAGCATGAGGTGATCATTGTCGGCGCTGGTGTTGCCGGGATTTATCAACTGTACCGTCTGCTTGAAATGGGTGTAGATGTTACGGTCCTAGAGGCTGGTAGCGGACCCGGGGGAACCTGGTACTGGAATCGTTACCCTGGCTGCCGGTTTGATTCGGAAAGCTATACCTACGGCTATTCCTTCTCCAAAGAACTGATGAATGAATGGAATTGGAGCGAGCATTTCTCGGGCCAGCCAGAAACCCTACGTTATCTGGAACATGTGGTGGAGAAATTCGACCTTCGCAAACACATGCAATTCGGTCGTAGGGTTGAAAGCGCGGTTTTTGACGAGGAAGCCTGTCTCTGGATCCTAAACCTGTCGGATGGCCGCACCTTGACGACACGGTTTCTTTTTACGGCAATCGGCATGCTTTCGGCTCCAACGATGCCGACAATTCCCGGCGTCGAAGATTTCAAGGGTGAGGCTTTCCATACCTACTACTGGCCAAAGGAACCGGTTGAATTCGCTGGCAAGAAAGTCGGGGTTATAGGAACGGGCGCCACGGCCGTGCAATTGATCGGCGAAATTGCTGATAAGGTAGACGAGCTAACAGTTTTCCAGCGCCGGCCTAATTGGTGTGCACCACTGCATAATCGTCCCATTGACGAAGGGGAAATGGCCAGGATAAAGGCCTCCTATGACGAAATTTTGGCCCGCTGTCATGAGACACCGGGTGGTTTCATCCATGGACCTGATCGGCGCAAGTTCTCGGAAGTGCCCGAGAAAGAGCGTTTGGCATTTTGGGAGGAGCTATATAATTCGTCCGGATTTGGTGTTTGGTTAGGGAATTTCCGCGATGTGCTGGTCAATGAAGAGCCCAACGAGGAATTCACCAAATTTGTTGCTGACAAAATTCGCCTACGTGTAAACGATCCGGTTATTGCGGAAAAATTGATCCCAAAGGATCACGGCTTTGGTACCCGCCGCGTGCCCATGGAGACAAATTATTACGAAGCCTACAACCGTGACAACGTGTATCTAATCGATATTAACGATACACCGATTGAGCGGATCACAAAGGCGGGAATTAAGACGACGGAGCGTGAGTTCGCGTTCGATATCATCGTCTATGCTACCGGTTTCGATGCCATTACCGGCGCTTTTGATCGTATAGATTTCACAGGCGTTGCTGGACGAAAGTTGGCTGATAAGTGGATTGACGGCCCCTTAACCTATCTCGGCCTGCAATCTACGGGTTTTCCAAACTTGATTACTTTGGCTGGACCGCAGGGGGGGTCGGTAGCGACCAATTTCCCGCGTGGCATCGAAGAGGCAGTCGATTGGGCGACCGCGTTGCTCAAGCATGTTCGCAAGAACGGGTACAATCGTGTGGAGCCAACCGAAGCGGCTGAGGAAGAGTGGACCGCGCATGTGAAGCAAACGTATGAGTGGTCCTTGCTAGGCAACGCTAAGTCGTGGTTCACGGGCTACAATTCCAACGTGGATGGCCACGACAAGGTACGTTACATGATCTATAACGGTGGCGCGTTACGGTATCGAAAACGCCTGGCAGAAGTGGCAGAAAACGACTATCGGGGCTTTGACTTGCGGTAGGATCCAGTGTTACCAGCCGCCTGTGCGTTGCCACCTATCGACGATTTGGCCGTCGCCATCAATGACGTGGTAGATTTCGTATTGGGCGGCGGTGGAACAGGCATGGTTGGGCAGTATTCGCAGGCGCTGACCAATGTCCGGCCTGTCCCGCAAACCCATTAGAAAGCCATGTTCCTGATTGACTTGCCGGATACGGGGCCGCCCGGTCAGGGGAGCCCCATTCATATCCGCTGCCATGCCGAATGCATATTCGCCATTTCCATCCGGCGCGCCGCGGTCTAGGGAGAGTGCTAGGGCGCCAGCGTCCACCATGGCGCGTTGCTCGTCCGCGCGCCAGGCGTTGACCGACACGAGCACGGACAGGGCTAGATCGTCTAGTGTGCAGCTGCCGATACTGCACTGAAATAAGTCCCCAAACATATAGACGCCAGGGCGCATCTCGGTCACACCGTCAAGACATTCAACATGAAGGGCGGTTGGAGTGGAGCCGACACTAACTATCGGACAAGTTAGGCCGATGCTGCGAATGGCGTCGGCCGCCATCACCACGGATGAGCGTTCCGCCTCCGCCACGCTCTTTATTTCTGCGATATTTTTGCAATCATAGGAATGACCGCCGTGGGTCATGGTACCTGATAATTCGCAATTTGCGCTGCCCGAAAGAATTCGTGCGCAGCCCAAGACGCCTGGATCATCGGGTAACAGTCCGGTTCGATGTTGGCCGCTGTCGATTTCTATCAGAAATCGAAAAGGCCCCGGCAACGTCTTAGTCCGTTCTGCCACCGCATGGGCCGTGTCGGGGTTGTCCAGTATCATAAGGAGTTCTGCGCCAAGGGACTGGACGGCGGCGATATCTGCTAGTTTGTCAGG
>CAJWZI010000432.1 GCA_913049615.1 uncultured Alphaproteobacteria bacterium
GGCGAGATGTTCGAGCGGCCGGGCAAATTGTCGGATTACATGCCTTCGCCATTTGCCAACGAAAATGCGGCGCGCGCCTCCAACAACGGTGCCTATCCCCCTGATTTGTCACTGATCGTAAAAGCCCGGACCGGCGGAGAAAACTATTTATACTCATTGCTAACGGGATACACCGACGCCCCCAGCGGCGTCACCGTGGCCGAGGAGATGAGTTACAATCCCTATTTCCCCGGTCATCAGATTGCGATGGCTCCGCCGATTGATGACGAAGCGGTGGATTACGTTGATGGCACCAAGAACAGCAAGGATCAAATTTCCAAGGACGTCGTCACATTCCTGGCCTGGGCTTCCGAGCCCACCTTAGAAGCACGCAAACAGATGGGCGTGAAAGTGATCTTGTACCTAATAATCCTGACCATCGTGCTGTACATGGTGAAGCGCAGGGTCTGGTCCGAAGTTCATTAGGGCTTAATCAATTCAAATTTATCGCCGTCTTTCCAAAAGAGGACCGACGTTTCTTGCGCTAGGCAGCCTTATTGAACAGGCGTTGGAAGTTTTCGGTGGTTTGCCGGGTGATTTCAGCCATGCTCAAATCGCACATCTCAGCAAGCCTGGCGGCCGTGTGGGCGACGTAGGCGGGTTCGTTGTCCTTGCCGCGATGGGGCGCGGGGGCGAGATACGGTGCATCGGTCTCTACCAATAATCGGTCCAGGGGGACTTCCGCTGCTATGTCACGCACTGCCTGGGCATTCTTGAAGGTCAGTATGCCGCTGAACGAAATATAGAAACCCAGCTCTAGAGCAGCGTGGGCCAACTGCGGTCCGGACGAAAAACAATGCAGTACACCAGGAAAGGCCCCGTTTGAGGATTCCTCCTGCAAGATTTCAACCATTTCCCCGTCCGCCGCACGGCTGTGAACGATCAGAGGCATCTGCAATTCCCGCGATGCAGCAATATGGCGGCGGAACATCCGTGCCTGGATGTCATGGGGACTTTTGTTGTAATGATAATCTAGACCCGTTTCGCCAATGCCGACAACTTTATCATGGGTTGCCAGTTCCACCAGGCGCGCCGTCGTCAGATCTTGCTCTTCCGCCGCATCATGGGGATGTAAGCCGACCGAACAATAGACATTTTCGAACCGTTCGGCGATTTCCAGGATTGAGGGAAATTGTTGCACCCGTGTACAAATGGTCACCATGGTGCCAATACCGGCCGCCGCTGCCCTCTCCATAACGCCCTCCAGGTCGCCACGTAATGATGGAAAATCCAGATGACAGTGGCTGTCGACTAGTTTGCTCAAGAATTTGCCCCGTCATCGCCTGAATAGCGGGGAAAGACACCTTGGGGTTTAGGCAAGGGGGTTGTGGGCTCGAGCATGTTGACTTCACCCAGATTAGAGAAATCGCGCTGATCTTGCGGAATTGCCAATTGATCGAGCATTTTGCCCGCAGCATCCGGCACAACCGGCTGAGCCAAGATAGCCAAATGTCGGATCACTTCTGCCAACACGTAAAGCACCGTTGCCATACGCTCCGGATCGGTTTTGTTTAAGGCCCAAGGGGCCTGGGAATCTACATAGCGGTTTGCTTGACCCACCAAGTCCCACAGAGCAGTCAGGGCTAGATGGATCGCCTGCACCTCGATATGCGAACGCATCTTGTCTACCAGTTCTCGCGCCGGAACGAGTAGCGCCGAATCGTCCACCTTCAGAAGGCCAGGCGTTGGCACTGCCCCTTTGCAGTTTTTGTTGATCATAGACAAGACCCGCTGGGCCAAATTTCCGAAGTCATTGGCAAGATCGCTGTTTATACGGTTAACCGTGGCGGTGTGGGAGAAATTGCCGTCGTTGCCGAAGGGCAATTCCCGCATCATGAAATAACGTGCCTGATCCAACCCATATTTTTCTACAATGTCTTGTGGCGGAATAAAATTTCCCAGGGATTTCGACATCTTCTGACCTTCGACAGTCCACCACCCGTGGGCGAAAATCCGCTTTGGTGGCTCAATTCCTGCTGACATCAAAAACGCCGGCCAATAGACCGCGTGGAAGCGTAGGATATCCTTACCCACCATATGCACATTGGCTGGCCAGAACGTCTTAAACCTCTCTGACTCTGTATCCGGGTAACCGGCTGCGGTTATGTAGTTGGTTAAGGCGTCGAACCAGACATACATGATGTGGTCATCATCGCCCGGCACGGGTATCCCCCATCTAAATGAAGTGCGCGAAACAGATAGATCTCTCAGTTCCGATTTTACGAAGCTAATCACTTCATTGCGGCGGCTGATGGGCAGAATGCGGTTCGGATCGGCTTCGTAATAGGACAGCAGACGATCCTGCCATTGGGATAGACGGAAGAAATAACTGGGTTCTTCTACCCATTCTATCGGTGAGCCGAAAGGCGACAGCTTTTGACCATTTGGGCCATCTTGCAGCTCGTCCTCGGCGTAATACGCTTCGTCCCGTACTGAATACCAGCCGGCATATTTGTCGAGATAGATATCCCCTGCGTCCGCAACCGCCCGCCACAGAGCTTGAGAAGCTTTGGTATGGCGTTCTTCAGTGGTGCG
>CAJWZI010000433.1 GCA_913049615.1 uncultured Alphaproteobacteria bacterium
GAGAATGGCGATCGATCCACTGACTAACCCCTGTCTAGCTCGCGGTCCTAGGTGCGAGCGATCCATATGCTAATAATCTCCTGGATGGGCGTGTGGAAGTCCGGTAACCAAAGCCGCCTGCAGAAACACTATATCGACATTCCAGGCTGCAAGCGGGCCACCCAGCATGGTCAAAACTATCTTGAAAAAAACCGATTTCATTGTGCATAACAACAAAGCGGTCCCAACGTCACGCCAAACGACGTCAGCGCAGCCGTCTCGCCTTTGTTTCGACTCGTTTTCGCTCAAACCAAATCGGCTATAGGGGACTGGACAAACCGAGGCTCGGGCGGTATGCCCCGCCCTCCTCGTTAAATTCGGGCCGGCACGCCCTAGTGGAGCAGAGCATGGGTTTCAAATGCGGCATCGTCGGGCTGCCCAACGTGGGCAAATCTACATTGTTCAATGCCTTAACCAAAAACGCCATGGCGGCTGCCGAAAATTATCCATTTTGTACCATCGAACCCAACATAGGGCAGGTGCCAGTGCCTGACCCGCGCCTGCAGCAAATCGCCAACATTGTAAAACCCAGGAAAATTGTTCCCACCTTGCTGGCCTTCGTGGATATCGCCGGATTGGTACGTGGTGCCTCCAAGGGGGAGGGTCTGGGCAACCGATTTCTGGGCGCCATTCGCGAGGTGGACGCTATTCTCCACGTTCTGCGTTGTTTCGAAGATGACAACGTTACCCATGTGGATGGTAAGATCGATCCTGCGGACGATGCGGCGACCGTGAACACGGAATTGATGCTGGCGGATTTAGAGAGCCTGGAAAAACAAGTTCAGGGCGCCATCAAACGGCAGCGCGGTGGGGACACGGAAGCGACGGCGCAACTGAAACTAATGGAACGCGTAATTGCTACATTGCAGAAGGGTCGCCCAGCCCGTCAAGTTGAGATTTCCGCAGAAGAAGGGAGGCATATGCGGCATTTGCAATTACTGACTAGCAAACCGGTGCTTTACGTTTGCAATTTAGATGAGGCCACGGCTGGTAAGGGCAACGAGTTCAGTCGGGCAGCCGAGAATTTTGCAGCGGAAGAGAAGGCTGGTGTTGTGGTCATTTCAGCAAACATTGAGGCGGAACTAGCGCAACTAGAAGACGGCGAAGAAAAGAGAGCATTCCTCCAGGACCTGGGACTGGCAGAGGTCGGTCTGGATCGTGTCATCCGGGCAGGATACGACCTGTTGGGACTATTGACCTTTTTTACTGCCAGCCCTACTGAGGCTCGCGCCTGGACCGTCCCCAATGGCACCCTGGCCCCTGCCGCCGCCGGCGTCATCCACGGAGATTTCGAACGCGGCTTCATCCGTGCCGAAACCATCGCCTATGAAGATTACCTCTCGTGCAACGGCGAACAGGGTGCCAAGGATGCTGGCCGCATGCGGGTCGAGGGCCGAGACTACTTGGTCAACGATGCCGACGTCTTGTTGTTCCGCTTCAACGTCTAATCAAATGCCTCTAGATCATAGGACTGCCTTTAGAGCAACGAGAGTTGCCCGTCTGCCCCCAAAGGCACCCGAAACTGGCCACAATCAAGGGTGTTTTCCTCCCGCCCCCGTCGCAAATGCAGCCGTTGGCAGGCTAGATTAAACCGCTGGGCGATCAATTCGGCATAGGGCCCCTCACCAACCATACGGCGGTGAAATCTGCTGTCATATTCCTTGCCGCTCCGAGCTTCGCGGATATGACGCATGATGCGTTCCGCCCGGTCGGGATAATGTTCCGCCAACCATTCCCGCCACAGAGCCTTGATCTCTAGTGGCAGGCGCAACAGAATATATTCGGCTCCAATGGCTCCGCAGCCCGCAGCCCGGCCTAAAATTACCTCAATCTCCATATCAGTGAGAGCCGGAATGATGGGTGCTACCATTACGACCGTAGGAATGGTGGCCTTCACCAGGGCATTAACAGCTGCCAGACGTCGCCCAGGCGTTGCCGCGCGGGGCTCCATAAGGCGGGCCAGCTTTCGATCCAGGGTAGTAACTGAAAGGGCCACCTTAGCCAAGCCACGCTCCGCCATAGCCGACAATATATCCATATCTCGGCAGACCAGATTAGATTTTGTTACGATGGAGACCGGGTGATTAAACCTATCCAGGACCTTCAACAGCTCTCGGGTTATGGCCAGACGGCGTTCCACGGGCTGATATGGGTCAGTATTGGTGCCCATGGCCATGACCCGGCATTTGTAGCCGGGCCGCCGCAACTCCCGTTCCAGCACCGCAGGCGCGTCGGGCTTGAAAAACAACCTGCTTTCAAAATCCAGCCCCGGTGAAAGCCCCAGCCAGGCATGGGTCGGCCGGGCGAAACAATAAATGCAACCATGTTCGCAGCCGCGATAGGGATTGATCGAGCGGTCAAAGTCTATATCGGGAGATTCATTGAAGCTGATGACCGTCCGACTGCGGTCCCTAGTCAGGGTGGTGGTCAGCCTGGGCGGTGCGGCATCCAGGCTGCCCCAGCCATCGTCGATCCATTCCGCTTTGTGCACCTCGTAGCAGCTGGATTGGTTACTGACGGCCCCTCGACCCC
>CAJWZI010000434.1 GCA_913049615.1 uncultured Alphaproteobacteria bacterium
CAGATGAAAGGCCAGGCAATACCGACATTTTCCAGCTATACTCAAGCGGTGGCGCCCTATTGCGTCGCATTGGCGGCCATTTTGCTGCTGCTGACCGCCTGCTCCAGCGATGAGGTGGCTTATGAGGAACGTCCAGTTGAAGAGATTTACAATCAGGCCATGGACCGGCTTCTGAGCGGGGATTCGCAACTTGCTGCTATCGATTTCGACGAGGTGGAGCGCCAGCATCCCTATTCCGTTTGGGCCCGTAAATCCCAGTTGATGGCAGCCTATTCTCATTACCTAGACAACAAATACGACGAGGCGATCTTTGCCGCGCAGCGGTTTTTACAATTGCATCCCGGTAACCGGGATGCGCCTTATGCCTATTATCTAATTGCCATCAGCTATTACGAACAGATCGCCGACATCGGTCGCGAGCAGAAAATTACTGAACTGGCCTTGGGGGCGTTGCAGGAGGTGGTAAACCTCTATCCCACTAGCGAATATGCCCGTGACGCCCGTTTGAAAATCGACCTGGCTCGGGATCATCTGGCTGGCAAGGAGATGGAGATCGGGCGCTATTATCTTGAACGCGGCCACCATGGGGCTGCTATCAATCGCTTCCGCCAGGTGGTCGAAATCTACCAGACGACGTCTCATGTGCCAGAAGCCCTACATCGTCTGACGGAAGCCTATTTGGCGCTTGGTATCGTGGAGGAGGCAAGAAACACCGCTGCCGTATTGGGTCACAACTATCCTGGCAGTGAATGGTACGTTGACAGCTATGCCTTGCTTACAGGAGAAGCCTTTCAGGCAGACAAGGATGATGACCAACCTTGGTATAATCAGTTTTGGGCATCCGTTTTCTAGTGTCTGGACATGCTAAGCGCACTGTCCATTTCTGACATTGTATTGATAGATCACCTTGATCTCGATTTGCGCAGCGGGTTGTGCGTCTTAACGGGAGAAACCGGTGCGGGCAAGTCAATATTGTTGGATGCCTTGGGTCTTGCTCTTGGTAGTCGGGCGGATGCAGGAATGGTGCGCAAAGGCGCCGACCGCGGCGTCGTCGTAGCGGTTTTTGATCCACCGGCGGATCATCCGGCCTGGCAATTGCTGAAAGATCAAGATCTGGATTTGCACGACGGGCTGATCCTACGCCGGCAAGTGAGCGCGGATGGGCGTGGCCGCGCCTTCGCAAATGATCGAGCCATATCCGTGGGTTTATTGCGGAAATTAGGGGAAAGCTTGGTCGAGGTTCATGGACAGCATGATGACCGGGGTCTGCTCAACCCTTCCAGTCATCGCGCAATTTTAGATAATTTTGGTGGTTTGCGTAAGGATGCCGAGATCTGTAAAACCACCTATGGCCGGTTGCGAAACACTGAGCGCGCCTTGCTAGAGGCGCAAGAAGCTGTCCGGACTTTGAGAGAAGAAGAGGAATACCTGCGCCACGTTTGCTCCGAGCTCAGGGCGCTTGCACCAAAGACTGGCGATGAAGAAGAACTAGACCGCACCCGTACGCAATTAAGGCAAGGGGAAAAAATAGCAGAGGCCTTGCGGGATGCAGAGGCGGCGCTTCGTGGTGTGGATGGTCAGGACGGTATCGAACAAAGATTACTGATTGCTTCGCGCGCCCTCGAACGGGTTGCCGAAAGTGCTGGCGGGGCTTTTGATGCCGCTATTGAAGGCCTTAATCGCGCCGTTAGCGAAGTGATAGAAGGCGTCGAAGGAGTATCGGACGCGGCGCGATCACTGGATCTGGATCCAGCTCATCTGGAAATGGTGGAGGAGCGACTGTTCGCCTTGCGAGACGCTGCCCGAAAAAATCGGGTCAAGGTGGATGATCTGCCGGCTCTTCTTGCAGAATTCGAACGGCGATTGGGCACCATTGATAACAGTGAGGAACGCTTGTCCAACCTACGGGCGGAAGCGGAGGCTGCACGACACGATTATTTGGGGTCGGCAGACCGATTAAGCCGGGGCCGCGCCAGGGCGGCGCGTAAGCTGGACAAAATCATGTTGAAGGAGCTGCAGCCTCTTGCCTTGGACAAGGCGACTTTCAAGACCATTTTGACAAAGCGTGACGAAGACGTATGGGCCCCGCATGGGTGGGACCAAGTGACCTTCCAAATCGCCACTAATCCTGGCAGCTCCCTCGGTCCATTGAATAAGATTGCTTCAGGTGGTGAACTTTCCCGTGTCATGCTGGCTTTGAAAGTAGCCTTGGCCGAAAACCGGACGCCCGCCGCATTGATATTTGACGAAGTGGATAGCGACGTCGGTGGCGCGGTAGCTGATAAAGTGGGCGAACGTTTGGCTCGCCTGTCCCAGAACGCCCAAGTTATTGTTGTTACTCATTCCCCACAGGTGGCAGCCAGGGCTGATCACCATTGGCGAATCTTTAAAAAGGCCACGAGGCACTCAACCCGAACCACGGTGGAGGATTTGGATGATTACCAGCGCCGCGAGGAAATTGCCCGTATGCTGGCCGGTGCCCAAATCACAAAGGAGGCTCGGGCGGCGGCCGATAGTTTGCTGCAGGCGGCGGTATCATGATCAGTCCAGATTTGATCGCCGTGGA
>CAJWZI010000435.1 GCA_913049615.1 uncultured Alphaproteobacteria bacterium
AGGGAGATTGCCACTCAAGCGACCTGGGAAAGTGCCATAGAACACTTCCGAAAAAAGAATAACATGCAATAGTTCAAATAAATTTATTCTTCGGCAAATTCGTCGAGCAATTCAGCATCAATTACCAAAAATTCGCCCCTACCATTTCCCCTAAATAAGGGCTCTGGAATTATGAGATGGCGGTGATACCCACCACATTCATCAACGTCAATCACCACCCTTGTTCCAACCCGGCTTGTCGCCGGCGCCAGGCACGCCCACGCCGCGAACAGGAGTCAGGGGTAGCGCGAAACCCTGGTTGAATGCGGCCCGCGCAATTACCACAAATTTCATCCACCAGCCGCCTAATACGGCCAGCAAAGCACCGATGACAACAAACCAGGGTCCCACCTGTTCAAGAAATAAACCCAGGACGATTAAGATTACAGGCGCCAAATGCCCACCTAGATTTATTGTTACCGTCGCCTTTTTCAAGACATCTAACGCTTTTACTGGCGCGCCAGTATCCGTCAGATCAGCGAGATACCGTCGCCACGCCAACCATCGTGCCAAAAGCAGCACCACCAGTAACACCATCATCCAAATATACAGACTGCCCAATATATACAGACTACCCAATAAAACGGTCGTAATCAGGATGAAACCCGCCCCTTCCGTTATGCCGGTTATGATAATTACCGGCATCAGGCTGGGATGGCGCCATGCCGGTATACCCTTGGAGGCATGCAGAATACGCGCCTGGCAATAAAGATATAGCGCCGCCAGCAGTGCCGTCACCCAAATGGCAGGTACACCCAAAGACGCCACAGGCCAAAAGGGTCCAGCCGTGACCACCGCTAAAAAAATTACAGGCATAAGCCATGTGGAAACAAAGGCCTCGCGGGTCATCCAGCTGGTTTGCGGGTGGTAGAATACGTGCATGGCGCGCCAGGGACGGCCTATTTCCAACCAGACACATAACAAACCAATACCTACCAGGACCGCTCCCACCAGACCTAAAGGCCAATAGACCAAGCCTTGAGTGGAGGCGACGGCCGCCAAGATAACCAGCCCTGTGCCACTGCCGCCGCCGATAAAATTACCTGCTGCGCGCCAGTCCCAATTCGTCTGATGCCATGGTTCAATCCGGCTCATGGTTCTTGTCCCAGATGTAATAGAAGCCGGGATCGGTGCCTAATTCTTCATGCATCCGGAAGGTCTGGTTCTCTGCTAGCAGCTTGCTAACATTACTGTCAGGATCATCTCGATCACCGAACGTCAAGGCATCGGCGATACAGGAATTGACACAGGCTGGCGTCACTTCAGGATCGACGCCGGGTGTCTGTCCGGTCTCCTTGGCCTGATCGATGCGGTCCTGGCAAAAATTGCATTTCATGGCCACCGACATGCGCTTGTCATCAAAGCGCGCCTCTTCATGAGCCATGGCCTCTTTCTCATAGGCTAGGTCTCTTTTATGCACGATATGGCGTGCCTGGTATGGGCACGCTACGGCGCAATAGCCACAGCCGATGCACAGGTCGTAATCAATTTCAACAATGCCATCGGGCCGAATTTTTGTAGCGGTAGAGGGGCAAACATGTTCGCAGGGCGGATCTGCGCAATGCATGCAACCTACGGGTACGAAGGTACGTTGCACTTGCGGATAGGTTCCGGTTTCCATATCCAGAACCTGACGCCATTGCACGCCAGGCGGGGTGGCATTGGCAAGCTTGCAGGCCGCCGTACAGGTTTGGCATCCGACACATCGGCGCAGATCTGCTGCCATGACATAACGGGTCATGCGGCACCCTCCATCTTGTGCACCCCGACCCGAACGATATCGGCCGAGGAGCCGGTCGAATCCGTCAATGCCAATGACATTGGGACCACCGTGTTCATACTGGGTGCCGGATTGTCCTTGGAATAGGGCGTAACCCAATGGTCGAATTGCCCTTGGATCAGAATGGTGTCCGGTCGAATGCCCTGTTTCAAAGCCACCCGTCCCTTGGTGGAACGCAGAGTGGACTTAATTTCCACCAGATCACCTTCTTCTATGCCCATTTCCTGTGCTCGACCGGCGTTCATTATCATTGCGCGGTGACCGCTCATATTGCTGGCTACTTCGTCGATCATCTGGATGGAACTGTTGGAACCCCAGGCCAACTGCATACTGCGCGAGGTAAGCAGCCAGAAGGGGTAATCCTCCAACTTGCCACCGGAGTTGATTGTGGCTTGTTCCCAGATACCTGGGAAATCCTTCCATGGCGGCAAGGCCTCGTATTCCTTCAGTTGCTCGTCCCACCATTCAATGCCCTTTTCATGCAGGCGGTTACCAAGTTGCTTGCCGACACGCAGCAATTGTTCTTGATAGGGCATCTCGAACCGCAGGCCCTGTTTCTTGAGCTCTGGAAACAAGTACCAGATCAGCCTGGAAATAGGCCGGGTGCGCATGCCGTGTTCTTTGTACCACGCGAGGCCGTCGGTCTCGGCCCCATCAGTCAACTCGGCGGAAGCCGCTTTACACATGGCTTCCCAAATATCCTCTGCTTCGTGGGCCTGCTCCACATCCAAGCTAAAGTCATAATT
>CAJWZI010000436.1 GCA_913049615.1 uncultured Alphaproteobacteria bacterium
TGGCCGCCGATCAGGTTCGTCGATTTTGCAATACGCCCAAGGCTGCTCTTCTGTCGCACTCCAATTATGGATCTTCTGGTTCCGCTTCCGCGCAAAAGATGCGGTCGGCACTCGCCCTGATCACAAAAGAAGCACCGGATCTAGTAGTGGATGGGGAAATGCATGGAGACAGTGCCTTGAGTGAGGCGATCCGCAAGCGTCTTTACCCCAATACAAGTTTTGATGGGGAGGCGAACCTGCTGATCATGCCAACTTTGGATGCCGCCAATATCACGTATAACATTGTAAAGACGGTAACAGGGGCGACCTCTATCGGGCCTATTCTATTGGGGGTCGCAAAACCGGTGCATATCCTGACGCCATCAGTCACATCGCGGGGCGTAGTGAATATCTCCGCCCTCGCCGTTTTGGACGCTCAGGGCTAGCCGATCCGTGCCTTTGCCGGATTGATGACGTCGGCGGCGAAGCGCTGCAAGCTGCCGGGGATGTCGTCTTTGAATAGCGTTGACGGCACAACAACCCGGTGGATACCCTGTTCGCCCAACCGCAATGCCGACTCCAAATGATTTTCAGGGCCCAGACCTGTTGTGACCTGAATTAAGTTGGGGTCGCGACTGGCTTTCTCTGCCTCATCGTGGACTATCTCCAGCAGCGGTTTGATATCGCCAGACCACCCCGTGGCGGGAAAGAAGCCATTGCCCAAACGGCCGGCTCGGCGGGCCGCATACTCGGAATGGCCTCCGATAATGATTGGTAGAGGATCTTGCATTGGTTTGGGATTGCAGGACATTCTCGTGAAATTTACAAAATCCCCGTGATAACTGGCATCGTCACTGGCCCAGAGGGCGCGCATGGCCTCGATATGCTCATCCGTGCGTTGTCCCCGTCGTTCGAAAGGCACACCAATTGCCTCGAACTCTTCGCGCAGCCAACCGACGCCAATCCCCAATTCTATGCGACCGCCCGATAGATAATCCATGGTCGCCAATTGCTTGGCCAGAACCAAGGGGTTGCGTTGAGGCAGGATCAATACGCCGGTCATAAAATGAAGCCGTTCCGTGCAAGCCGCTACATGGGTCATCCACACCAATGGGTCAGGCAGATTCGCCATCAGATCGCCGGGTAGTTTGCCCGTCGGGGAATAAGGGTAGACTGAAGCATAGTTGGTCGGCAAAACCACATGCTCGACAGCTATGGCAAAGGAAAATCCGGCTAACTCAGCTTCTTGGCAAAATTGCACGGAACGGTCCCGCTCCGGGTAAGTCGTAGATGCGAAGTGCAAACCAAATTCCATCTATTGTGCTCCCTGTTCGTCCGCTTATTTTGTGGTTGTGGCATTGGGAATGAACAATCGCTGGCCTTCCATGGTGACAGCGTTGATGGCCGCTTGTCCAGGCGCGTCGGTCAGCCATTCCACGAAACGTTGCGCCAGGGTGGCCTTAACATGGGCGTGCCGATCCGGGTTCACGATGATGACACTATATTGGTTGCGCAAGTTGTTATCGGGACGGTCAAATACGGCGCGCAATCCGTTCCGGTCGCGATAACTAAGCCAGGTCCCCCGGTCAGTCAGGGAATAACCCTGCATTGCCGAAGAAATGCGCAAGGTCGCTCCCATGCCTGACCCTGTTTCCATATACCAAACTCCCGATCCTGGTTTTGGGTCGACACCTGCAGAGCGCCAGAGGCCGAGTTCCTTTAAGTGGGTGCCGCTATTATCCCCGCGCGAGACAAAGGTTGCCTTTGTCCGGGCAACTCGACGCAAGGCATCGGCTGGGTCTGTTGCCGTCCCGGCGGTCGCAGGGTCATTCTCAGGTCCGACAATCAGGAACTGATTGTACATGACCAGGTGACGTTGCAGTCCATAACCTTTGGCAACGAATGACCGCTCCGATGGAGGATGATGCACCAGCAGGGCGTCCGCATCGCCGTTGCGTGCCAGGCGCAGGGCTTGTCCTGTACCGACGGCTACCACGCGAACGTTGATGCCTGTATCTCCGGTAAATTTGGGCAGGATTTTGTCGTATAAGCCCGATGCCATAATGGACGTAGTCGAGGCGAGTGTTATGAAGTGCCGCTGTTCCGCTTGGCCACGGATTGCGATAAACAGAAACAACGCTACAAAAACACTCAAGAGTTTCATAACCGCAAAATGACGGAACAGATAACTTTGTGCAACCGCGTGCCGAGGTTATTCTTAGATTAGGCATTTTGGATAGTGGGAGTGGACACATGGCAGTCGTCGAAACAGAACGTCACGGGAAAATATTCGTCGTTAGAATGAACCGGCCAGAAAGGCTTAATGCTTTGAACACGGAAATGCGCACCGTTCTAGCAGAGACCTGGACTACGTTTCGCCAGGACGACGAGCTGGAAGTTGCGATTTTTACCGGCACCGGACGGGGATTTTGTGCAGGTGAAGATATGAAGGAGACCCTAGAGAACAAAACGCCCGGCGGCACCCCCATTCAAGTAATAAATCCGTTAATGTCAGGCGAATTGGAAAAACCGGTTATTGCCGCTATCAACGGCTTCGCCATGGGAGGGGGATTTATGCTAGTGG
>CAJWZI010000437.1 GCA_913049615.1 uncultured Alphaproteobacteria bacterium
ATCGGGCAGCATGTACTAAAAATGCCTCGCTCTTATTAATTTCACGGTTGAATTTGTCGAAGCATTTCTGTGCGAATCGCGCAATCTGACCTTATTCCAGAATCCGTGATGAGCTGATTACCCTGAATTAACAGGGAAAAAACACCGCAATTGCCCTAGAACATAGCAATAACGTGCGAATCGGATTAGCTACGCTTGTCAATACCAAGTGGCTCTGATACAGGAGGCAAATCACCAACCTTTGGCATCAGTGAGAACATAGATATGAGCAAAGCCGCATTAATTGAGCGCGTCGCAAAAAAAGGCAAACTCTCGAAAGCCGCCGCCGGTCGTACCGTGGCCCTCGTTTTGGGCGAGATGGAAGCCGGCCTGAAGGCCTCGAAAAAGGAAGGCAAATTCACCGTCGGCACATTTGGCTCCTTTACTATCTCGAAACGGAAGGCTCGCAAGGGACGCAATCCGCAGACTGGCGAAGCCATTAGGATCAAGGCATCCAAGGTTTTAAAATTCAAGCCAGCCTCTCAGTTGAAGAAAGCGGCTGGCTGCTAGCTGACTATTCCTGGCGCCTGTGCGCCAGAAGCTGGTAACCGTTAGAAAGGGGTCCCCGGCATCGCCGTGGGCCCCTAACTGTTTCAAAGGAACAACCATGAATCAGATGAACGGAGCTGAGGCCCTGGTGCATATGCTACATGGTCACGGCGTGAAATACATATTCGGCCTTTGCGGAGACACTTCGCTGCCGTTTTATGACGCGTTGCACCGTCTGAACCATGGCATGATCCATGTCCTCAGCCGTGACGAACGTTCTGCTGCCTATATGGCGGACGGATATGCCCGCGTCTCCGGCAAAGTAGGCGTTTGCGAGGGGCCATCAGGGGGCGGAGCGACCTATATCACCCCGGGCCTCGTGGAAGCGAATGAAAGCTCCATTCCCATTTTGGCTATTACTACAGATATCGGCGTTGGGTCACGGGGGCGGTATGCCCTAACGGAACTGGACCAATCCGCTTTATTCCGGCCCCTGACAAAATGGAATGGGGTCATCGAACGCTCCGAGGATGTACCAAAGATGCTGCGCACCGCGTTCCGGGAAATGACTACTGGCCGGCCCGGCGCGGCGCATCTAGCTCTGCCTTTCGACGTGCAGAATGGTCCCGTCGATCCAGCTGACATCTGGCACGATGAAGATCTGGGCTACTATCCTGCCTGGCCCACGGGCCCTGATCCGACGGCCGTTGCGAAGATGGTACAGGTGTTACTGGCGGCGAGAAATCCCGTCATCGTTTGCGGGGGTGGCGCCATATTGGCCGGTGCCGAAGGAGGCCTGATTCGTCTAGCAGAACAGCTTGAAATCCCCGTTGCCACTACTATCAGCGGCAAGGGATCTATTCCGGAAGACCATCCCCTGGCGATCGGTGTCGTCGGTAGCAATGGTGGGGTGCCGGAAACCCGTTGCTTCATGAAAGAAGCAGATTTGATCCTATTAATTGGCTGCCGGGCTGGTTCGGTCACCACGGAACGATGGCGTTATCCTGTGCCTGGCGCGGTCAAAATCGCCCATATTGACAGCGATCCCAGCGTTATCGGTGCCAACTATCCGACCGAGGTGGCCATGGTGGGTGATGCGAAACTGGCCCTGGCGGCCTTGAATGCTGAGATTGGTGCACCGACGCCGCCCACCCGCGACTTGAACGAAGCCGCCGTGGCTGCTGCCAAGACCGCCAAATTCCAGACTTTCCACGCCCTAGCCAGAAGCGAGGAACGGCCAATTCGGCCGGAACGCCTGATCGCCGCATTGTCAGAGCTGCTAGACGACAGCGCCGTGATCATCGCTGATCCCGGCACCCCTTGTCCTTATCTTTCGGCCTACTATCCAGTGTTGCGGTCCGGCCGGCAATTTTTCTCGAATCGGGCTCATGGCGCCCTGGGTTATTCTCTGCCTGCGTCGGTTGGGGCCCATTATGGCCGCCCGGGCGCAAAGGTGGTCGCTGTCATGGGCGACGGTAGTTTTGGCTTCAACGCCGGGGAATTGGAGACTGTGGTGCGCCTCGGTCTGCCGATTACTTTCGTCGTTGTAACCAACGGCGTTTTCGGCTGGATTAAGGCAGGGCAGAAATCCGGCTTCGAAGAGCGGTATTTCTCGGTCGATTTCTCGGTTACTGATCACGCGCGGGTGGCGGAGGTGTACGGCCTGAAAACCTGGCGGGTCGAAGATCCTGGCGAATTAAGGGGTAAACTGGCGGACGCTCTGAACTGTTCCGGCCCAGCTTTGATAGACGTGATATGTCAGCCCTTGCAGGACGCTAATGCGCCAGTCAGCGAATGGGTTGCCTAACATACAGTCTCTTGTGGGACGTCAGCGGTCCCTACGCTAGGATCTAGATGCGGCTAAACACTTTTCGCAGCTTCCCGACCGCCAACAAAATTATGCCTCCAGGCACCGCAACGAGCGCCTCGCATATTGCGCCTGACTGAGTCATTCCGTTTCTGATGGGCGATGTTCTAGGGGGTTTTGTTGGATGATTTTGTTTATTAGGCGCTTAGCTTCTAACCGGC
>CAJWZI010000438.1 GCA_913049615.1 uncultured Alphaproteobacteria bacterium
TTGGCCGGTTGATATATGGTCGCCTTTGCGCTCACATTATCTTTCCCTGTCGCCGAAAATCGATACGCCGCTATAGCCCATGGACAAGCCGGCGGCAATAGCCCAGCATTAGCAAAGGAGGAAACAGCGTCAATTCATATGAACCGGCAATGAAAAAAAAATTTATCCACCTCGCACAGTTTCTCACGCATGGCCCTACATACCACAGCTTGGCAATGTGGCGGCACCCCGAAACGGTGGGGCGGGCCTATGACTGGACCCAGCCCGAATTGTATCAGCACATCGCCAAGGTGTGCGAACGGGGTAAATTCGACATGGTATTCTTTGCGGACCTCAACTACATCTCGGATACCTATCAGGGTAGTTTGGAACCCAGCCTGCGTTACGCCACTCAAGCGCCGGAGCATGATCCCGTGCCCCTTTTGTCCTGGATGGGAGCAGTAACCAAGCGCATCGGCCTGGGCGCCACTTTATCGGTCAGCCATCACCACCCATTTTATGCCGCGCGGCTTTGGGCAACCTTGGATCATTTGACCAAGGGCCGGGCCGCATGGAATGTGGTGACGTCTCTAAATCACAACCAAGCAGCTAATTATGGAGAGGAACGCCAGGACGGCGCTTCCCGATACGAACGGGCGCACGAATTCATGGCAGTCTGCCAGAAACTATGGCGCAGTTGGGATGCAGATGCTGTTCCGATGGATCAAGAGGGCGCCTTATTTGTCGATGCATCAAAAGTCCGCCGCATCGAACATAAGGGCCGACATTTTGCGTCCCGCGGTCCCTTGAACGTTATTCGTTCACCCCAGGTAGGGCCTGCGATCATCCAGGCCGGCACGTCGCCCAAGGGCATTGATTTCGCCGCGAAATACTCCGATGCCATTTTCGCCATTCAACCCCGGGCGGAAGACGCCGCAAACTACTTCCAAACGGTCAAGGGCCGTATGGACGTCTTCGAACGCAAAACATCTGACTGTAAAATTTTGTTCGGCATGCAGCCCATTATCGGGGAAAGCGAGGCAGAAGCAGTAGAGAAACAAGAAATCCATAATTCCCTGGTGCCCCTTAACGGCGGCATGGCTATCCTGTCGGCGCATCTGGATTTTGATTTGTCAAAACTGGACCCAAACGAAGAATTAGCAGCTCGGGACGAACCAGAACTGCAACGAATGAAAACCCGCTATCGCAAACAATCGGGCGAACCCATGACCGTGGCCGAGGTCGCTTCCCGTCATGGCCAAAGCGTCGGGTTGCCGCAATTTGTTGGCACGCCAAGTATGATCGCGGATCAGATTGAAGCGTTTATGGATACTGTCGGCGGTGATGGTTTCATGCTTTCGCCTATCTATTCCCCTGGTGCTATTGAGGAGTTTGTCGATCTTGTCGTGCCCGAACTGCAACAGCGGGGATTGTTCCGGAAAAGGTATAAGGGATGGACGCAACGGGATCACCTGAGCCAGTTTGATTAGAAACCTTAACTTTTCCAATGTATCTTTCCTTCGTTATAATTTTGTCCGACGCCGCTTCCTTTATCACCGGCCAGGCAACCTGCGTCGATGGCGGCTCTACCGCAAAGTAGGCCTAAACAATGAACAAAACCCCAGACAACGATTATATCCAGGCTTTCATGACCGAAAGGGCCCCGAACTTCTCACGTGCGGCGCTGGTTATAGTTGATATGCAATACGCCACTGGCCATCGGGACGGCGCCCTGGGGAGGCGCCTGGCAGCGGAAGGATCTAATGTGGCTGGCTACCGATTTGACAGGATCGAAACAATGGTCGTGCCTAATATCAAACTGCTTCTTTCTCGGTTCCGAGATGCCAATGGTGCTGTGATCTATCTTACCATTGGGGCGAATAAGGCCGACTGCTCGGACGCTCCACCACATATGATCGGTATGTTTCAGGCTCTCAAGAATTTTGCAGGTAACCAGGAGCATGAGATCGTTGACGAATTAAAACCCAGACCTGGTGAAAGTGTAATCAACAAAACCACCATCGGCGCCTTCGCCTCCACAGGAATTGACCATCTACTTCGCTCCTTAGGCAAGGATGAGCTTTATATGAGCGGCGTCTCTACCAACATGTGTGTCGATACCACGGCGCGCGAGGCCGCCGACCGCGGCTATGCGGTAACCCTGATCGAGGATGCCTGTGGGACTACTCATGAAGACCTGCACAACGCGACGATAATTAATTTCCAACGCCTGTTCGGCCGGGTTATTTCTACCGAAGGTGCCCTGACAGAATTGGGCCTGACCCACCGTTAATTTAATTGGGCAACCACCGTGCATTTGTGAAAATTTTGCCCGCACAATCGTATTCCCTTCTGGGGTCAACGTCTCTTGCGCCGATGATCTATTGGGTGAGAAAAAGATCAAAATTACGACAAGCACCGTCACTAGAGGTTTTCCCTTACAGGCCACCGTCAATTCAATCCTTCAGGTGAGGCCCGAATAAAAATGCGCCAACGACGGTCGCAGCTGGAATTCCAAAATAGCCACGAGGATTTGCGAGGACGCTACCTTCCGCTATTGTCAGC
>CAJWZI010000439.1 GCA_913049615.1 uncultured Alphaproteobacteria bacterium
GATTGCGGACTATCTGGCTGGTGTTGAAAATTATCCTGTAATGGCGCAAGTCAAGCCCGGCGAGATTACGGCTAAGCTTGCCCCATCGGCTCCGGAACAGGGAGAGCCCATGGAACAGATATTTGCCGATTTCCAATCCCAGATTTTGCCGGGTATTACTCATTGGCAGCATCCTTCCTTCTTTGCATATTTTCCCGCCAACTCCTCTCCGCCATCCGTGTTGGCAGAAATGCTGACCGCCACCATCGCACCTCAATGTATGCTGTGGCAGACCTCACCGGCGGCAACCGAGATGGAAACGCAGGTGCTGGACTGGTTGCGCCAAATGACCGGTTTGCCTGAAGGTCTCGAAGGGGTGATCCAGGACAGTGCATCGTCTGCCTGCCTATGCGCGTTACTAACAGCGCGGGAGCGGGCCACGGAATGGCGCGGCAATCAAGAGGGCCTTGGTGGGATGGCGGCTCTATGCGTCTATGTCTCGGAACAAGTGCACTCGTCGGCCGAGAAGGATGTCATGGTGGCCGGCCTGGGCCGCGAAAATCTGCGGAAAATTCCGGTGGATGATGACTTTTCCATGCGCCCCGATGCTTTGGAGGAAGCGATTCACGAGGATGTGACTGCGGGCCACACCCCCTGCTGCGTCATCGCCACCCTTGGCAGTACGGGCGTTGGGGCCGTCGATCCCCTCCGGCCTATCGGTGAAATTTGCCAGCGCCACGGTATCTATCTTCATGTTGATGCGGCCTGGGCTGGTTCCGCCCTGGTGTTGCCTGAATGGCGCTGGATTATTGATGGGGTAGAGGCCGCGGATAGCTTCGCATTCAATCCACACAAATGGCTGTTCACAAATTTTGATTGTTGCGCGCATTTTGTCCGTTCGGGTGCGGATCTGGTCCGCACCCTGAATATTCTGCCAACCTATCTTAAAACCCGCGAAGGTGATCAGGTCATCGATTACCGGAATTGGAGCGTCCCATTGGGCCGCCGGTTCCGGGCACTGAAATTATGGTTTGTTCTTCGTAGCTACGGCGTGGCCGAGATTCGCCGTCGCATCGCCTCACATATTCAGATGGCAGGAGAGGTGGCAGCCTGGATGGAAGCGGCAGAGGATTTTGAGATCCTTGCACCTTTATCCATGGCCTTGTTTAATTTTCGATTCCATCCCAAGGGTGTTAACGATGCTGCTGAGCTAGATCGCCTGAACGAAAGGCTATTACTGGCGTTAAATGACTCGGGCGATCTTTATTTGACGCAAAATAATGTGCGCGGTGCCTTTGCGATCCGTTTCGCCGTAGGCCAAACCTACACAGAGCCGCGTCATGTCGCGGCTGCCTGGCAGGCCATTCAGAAAACAGCGCGGAACTTGGCTTAAATAGGTGTTCCTGCTGTGTGGGCAAGCAAACCTCGTTTCGTGTCGGGGCTTGGGCTACAATCCAAGTATCTAAAAATTCATCTCTTCCTCTCATGAGATTTTGACCCGTATGCCTAACAGCTCCAATATGCGAACCGGCGGCCAAATACTGGTTGACCAGCTGCGAATTCATAATGTCGACACAGCTTTTTGTGTGCCGGGTGAAAGTTACTTGGCGGCCTTGGATGCTCTTCACGATGTGCCGGAAATTCGTCTGTTGACCTGTCGGCATGAAGCCAACGCGGCCAATATGGCCGAAGCCTATGGGAAACTAACGGGGCGGCCGGGTATTTGTTTCGTCACCCGTGGGCCTGGTGCATGTCACGCTGTGGTTGGGCTGCACACAGCATTTCAGGATAGCTCTCCACTAATTCTGTTTGTCGGCCAGGTCGGCCGCGAAATGATGGGGCGGGAAGCCTTTCAGGAAATGGATTTTCGGCGGTTCTTTGGGCAGGTTAGCAAATGGTCGGCGGAAATACAGGATCCAGGTCGTATACCGGAATTGGTCAGTCAGGCCTTTCACGTAGCGACATCGGGCCGGCCGGGCCCCGTTATGCTCTCCTTGCCGGAGGATATGTTACGGGAATTGTCCGGCGTTGGCGATGCGCGAACCTATCGGGCCGTGCAAGCCCATCCCGGCCCGGGCGATATGGAGCAACTGCGCACGATGTTGGTGGCGGCCAAACAGCCGGTCATGATGTTGGGCGGGGGCACCTGGACGCCCAAAGCGGTGGCCGATATTGCGACTTTTGCCGAAGCCAACGGCCTACCGGTCTGCTGCTCCTTCCGCAACCAGGATCGTTTTGACAACCATCACGACAATTATATTGGTGAAGTTGGTATAGGTTCAAACCCAGCCTTGATAGCACGCCTGTCCGAAACTGATTTGTTGCTTGCCGTGGGGCCGCGCCTGGGCGAACAGTCGACACAAGGTTATTCGCTGCTGGATATTCCTGCACCACAACAGCCTATGGTGCATGTGTACCCGGATCCGGAGGAATTGGGTCGGGTCTATCGCGCCGAGTTGCCAATTAATGCGGGCATGGCGGCGTTCGCTGCCGCAGCTACGTCGATGGTACCGGTCGATAGTACGGCCTGGGCCGGTGAACTGGCCCAGGCACGACAGGACTAC
>CAJWZI010000440.1 GCA_913049615.1 uncultured Alphaproteobacteria bacterium
GTGGGGTTTCTCGAACCGGATGAGTGACACCGCCGTCGCTCTGGCCAAGCTTTAGCTGGCAACGGCCGTGCGGGTCTTGGATGATCTGGTTCTTCCCGGTGCTAAGGTTCTGGTGCGGGTTGATTTGAACGTCCCGATGCGAGACGGCCAAGTCAGTAATAAAACCCGCATCAACCGTACTGCACCCACGTTGGCCGAACTGGCGGATAAGGGCGCGAAAGTGATTGTGTTGTCCCATTTTGGCCAGCCCAAGGGACAAGTAGTATCCGAGATGTCTCTGGCGCCGTTGGTCGGGCTGCTGAGTGAGGTCCTGGACCGTGCCGTCGCCTTCTCGACCTTGGACGACGCTATGGATTTGGTGGGGAATATGGCCAATGGCGACGTCCTGTTACTGGAAAACGTGCGTTTTGACCCGGGTGAAGAGGCCAACGCAATTGAATTTGCCAAACGACTGGCGGCCTTGGGCGACATTTACGTGAACGACGCCTTTTCCTGCGCCCACCGGTCCCATGCTTCAACCGAAGCACTGGCACATCTATTGCCGTCGGCGGCGGGGCGTTCTATGCGAGCGGAAATTGAGGCCTTGGAATTAGCCTTGGCAAACCCTAAACGGCCCGTTGCCGCTCTGATCGGTGGTGCCAAGGTGTCGAGCAAATTGGCCGTCCTGGATAACCTGCTGCATAAAGTGGATAAACTCATCATCGGCGGCGGCATGGCAAATACCTTTTTGTTCGCTAAGGGCCTCGGCGTGGGCGCGTCTTTGTGCCAAGAAGAACTGGCTAATACGGCACAGGATATCATGTCCAATGCACAGGCTGCCGGTTGCGAAATTGTTCTGCCTGTCGATGTGGTGTTGGCTAAGGCATTTGAAGCCGGCGCGGACTGCGCTACCGTGCCAGTGGAGAAAGTGCCCGACAGTATGATGATCCTGGATGTGGGCCCGGCTAGCGTGCGAGATTTGACGGTCCGGTTGGCCGGTTGCAGAACCTTATTGTGGAACGGACCTATGGGGGCCTTTGAGATATCACCCTTTGATGAGGGTACAGTGAAGGTGGCCCAAGCGGCGGCGGCACAGACCAAGGCGGGCAATTTGACCTCCGTCGCTGGCGGCGGGGATACTGTGGCGGCCCTATATCATGCCGGGGTGGCGGATGATTTCACCTATGTGTCCACAGCCGGTGGCGCATTCCTAGAGTGGCTGGAAGGTAAGATTTTGCCAGGGATCAAGGCCCTAGAAAATTAGCATACTTTCGGACTATGACTCTGCCATGTCCGCAATCATTTTCCACAATCGGCGGCAAGCCGAATGCAGCCTGGAGGCTGCGGCTGACTTGTCCTGTCACGTTACTCTGCTGACGGCGCCGGGCGCAGCGCGATACGGAGGCCCTAGTTTTTATTGGGCTATGGTGCGGGCCGCACGCGACCATTACCCCCAAGCGGAGGTAACAGCCATATTGGATTGTGGTCACGACAGCGCACTGGCACAGATGGCATTGCAAATTGGTTGGCGCCATCTGGTACTGATGGGTCGGGACAGCGTACGGACGAAAATCCGGCAAATTGCTCAGGCCTATGACGGTGAAATTCTAGCCCGCCCGCCCAAGGCGTTCGATCCTGGACCGGACGTGTTGGAGATTGCGGATCTATGCCGGTCTGTTCTGGGCAGCTCTTGATTTGCCGAGGTATATGGGACTATTGCTGCGGCCTATGACCCATGACAATTGGATGAGTGAGGAAACGGGGCGCTGCCGCCTGTACCTTATTACCCCCCCCAAATTAGATCCCGCGGCATTTGCCGAGCACCTGCGGGCCGCCCTGGGCGAGGGGGATGTGGCCTGCTTGCAGTTGCGTCTGAAGGACGTCGACGATGATGTCATTCGCCAGGCAGTGGATGTGTTGATGCCCATCACTCAGAAATATGATGTGTCATTTCTGATCAATGACCGACCCGACCTGGCGGCTGAGTTGGGCGCAGATGGCTGTCACGTGGGCCAGCAAGACATCCCTTATGCTCAGGCGCGTTCTATTTTGGGTGCAGATCAAATCGTAGGCGTGACCTGCCATGATTCTCGGCATTTAGCGATGGAGGCGGGTGAGGCAGGGGCTGACTACGTTGCATTTGGGGCGTTTTTCGCCACGGATACGAAACAGGCAAAATCGATGGTGGATGCAGAAATCTTGCGCTGGTGGTCGGAGTTGTTCGAGATCCCCAGCGTGGCTATCGGCGGAATCACAGTGGACAATTGTCGCCCCCTTGTGGTGGCCGGTGCGGATTTTCTGTCTGTCGTGGCCGGTGTCTGGAACCATCCTCGGGGGCCCGCTGCCGCGGTGCGGGATTTCAATTCCGCAATTGCGGAGGCATCATGAGCGCCGATTCAAACCTGTTCCGGTTGCATCTGATTTTGTCTTGGGAAGGATCAACTACATTAACGGCGACATCCTGCCGCCCCAATCGGTGGGGCAAGGGCCCTGCGCCGGAACGACATCGGTCGCCGCGCCATGGGGGCCAAGGCGGATATTGTCCTAGTGGACCTAAAACACC
>CAJWZI010000441.1 GCA_913049615.1 uncultured Alphaproteobacteria bacterium
GGTGCAGCCACGGTCGCTGACAATCCGATCTGCCGCGCGGAGGGCGCCAGAGCCGCCAACCGGGCCAATCCCAAGGCCAGCAAATCCCCCCGCTTGTTAGGTGCTAGGGCGTGTAGTTCGTCAATGACCACATAGCGTAAATGACGGAAATAGCGTCCTGCATCCCGATAGGACAACAAAAGAGCCAGTTGTTCCGGCGTGGTCAGCAATATATCAGGCGGTGATTTTCTCTGCCGTTGCCGCCGTGCTTGGGGCGTATCACCCGTCCGGTTTTCGACCCGAATAGGCAAATCCATCTCGGCGATTGGCTCTTCCAGGTTGCGGCGCACATCAACGGCTAACGCCTTCAAGGGTGACAAGTAAAGTGTATGCAGTCGGGTTTCCCAACCAACGTCCCCAACGTTGGCAATTAAATCACACAGGCTGGGCAAAAATCCGGCCAAGGTCTTACCACCACCCGTAGGTGCCGTCAGCAGGACCGACTTACCATCCGTCGTCGCCCGCAATACCGATAGTTGGTGGTCCCGGGGGCGCCACCCGCGCCCTTTGAACCAAGCCGACAGGGACTGCGGTAATTCGGTATCCGAAAACAATGCGTCCATCCGCACGAATATAGCCCGACGGCCAAAACCCGTCGCAATTTTCCAGGTAGCGGGTCCACGCTTTACTCCAATTTTACCAAAACGGTAATCGTCTAGCGGAGCAGGGAAACGATGCGAAATTCAAGTCCAAATCCAGCAGTCGAGAAAATGGCAGTAGGAGCGATGGCCATTTTGCAATTCATAATAAATCAATTCCATTAAAATTTAGCCGCTAACCCTCGCTTCAGCCATACGTCGCAATTCGGCGCGCTGGATCTTGGTGCCATTGGCGCTTTGTGTGGTCGGGAACTCATCCAATGCGAAAATTCGCATCGGCGCCTTGAACCGGGCCATGCTGTCGAGGCAATGCATCCGCAAAGTGTCTTCTTTGAAATCCGCCATGTTTCGCGGGATTACAAAACCCACAGCTCGCTGTGTTCCGTCGGCCAGTTTAATGCCGACCACCTGGCTGTCGATCACTTCGTCGTGATTGATCAGATGGTTCTCAATTTCTGCTGGGCTAACCAAAAAGCCGCCCAAGCGCAGCACATCGCCCATGCGTTGCAGATACAGGAATCGACCATCCTCCATCAGTTCCGCCAGATCGCCGGTGCGCAAATATCCATCTTCGGTAAAGGCTTCAGCAGTAGCCTCCGGATTGAGGTAATATTCCTTCATCAAGGATGGCCCTTTGACTTCCAATTCGCCAGGCTCGCCCGGCCCTAATACGGCGCCACTGTCAGGATCCCGCACCCGGAAAGCCGATCGCTCGCTCACCGGTTTACCGCCACCGGCAATACGTTCCAAAAACGGCAAATCCGGCGGCTGTAGGGCATACAGGGCCTGAACCTCGCTCATACCGTACAGGCCAATCATCTTTATGCCACGCGCCTCCGCCCGGGCGGCCAGTTCAGCATAATTGGTGGCGAAAGCCGCACTACCAACAAATCGGACATTAGGCAAAGGATGCTCCAAGTCGTTGTTGTCCAGAATTGACTGGATCATGTCATCCGTGGCGTTGAAGTTAACCACGTTGTGCCGGTCGGCAAGCTGGACGGTCTGCAGCGGATCGAACGACGCAGTCAGGACCGTCGGCTGGCCCGAGGCAAGGCCGGCCATGATTTGAGTATAGCCAAACACGCCGCACAGGGGCATCATCTGCAGCAAAGCGCCGTTCGAGGTGCTGTAGCCGAAGCCGTCCGCCACCAATTTGGCGTGCCGAGCCAGGCTACCCTGGGTATGAAGAACGAACTTCGGTGCCTTGGTGGTGCCCGATGTGGTGAAGATGTTGCAGCCTAGGTCGGGTTCACCATGATCCATTCCATAGGGTTTGCATTGGATCAGATCGTTGTAGCCAAACCGTTCGCAGTGAGTTATTGCGCCCGGAATATTGTCGACCCGTTCCCCCTCGTCATAAAGCAGAATTGTCCTTAATCCTGCCAGGGCATCGTCGGCAGCCTCCGCCAGAAGTCTCAGGAAGTCGATGTCTCGAAAGCCAGGCCACATGACAAGAAGTTGCGAGCCCGAGCGGCGGATGATGTCGGAAACCTCAGCCGATCGGAACCGGGTGTTAACTGCTACCGCAATTGCGCCCAGACGGTAACAGCCCAGGCACAGTGCAAAATAGGCCGGGCAGTTGGGGAGCCATAGGGCCACGCGCTCCCCTTTGTCCACGCCCAGGTTTGACAATACTGACGCAGCCCGTCGACCTTGATCCTCCAGGCTCGCGAACGAAAGCGGTTCGTCATGATAGATCAACGCGGTATCATCGCCCTTCCGGGCAACCAAATCCGCCAACAGGGCGGTTACCGTATCCATATTGTCAGCTCACTCCGAACTAAATTTCACCACCGGCTTTGCGCATCATGGCCTTCAAATCCATAGCAAAAATCACGATTTCGCCAGCGCGATGCTCGATGCCATCGCTTATTAGGCGCCATTTTCCTTCCTGAA
>CAJWZI010000442.1 GCA_913049615.1 uncultured Alphaproteobacteria bacterium
CCATGCCACGAAGCTCCTTGGCTGGCATACCCGTCAAAACACGACCGGAGAATTTTATGCCGGCAACGTCCTTGGCTCTTTCGTCACTGTCCTTCATCTCCCCGCCACCCAAGGCTAGGGACTGGCGGGACTGACTTAGTTCCCGTTCAAGCTTCTTGCGCTCTTCCAACAAGGCGATGATACGATCTGGCAGATCTGCCGGGGTTGTACGCAACAATTCCACCGCCGTATGAAGCTGAACTTCTTGCGCATGAAAATGCTCCAACGCCGCCGCGCCAGTCAGGGCTTCAATCCGCCGCACCCCTGCGGCAACAGCGCCTTCACCGACCACCGTAAAGGCGCCTATATCACCTGTTTTCCGAACATGGGTGCCGCCGCACAATTCTGTGGAATAGGTCCCCTCGTCTCCCGCGCCCATGGAAACCACGCGTACTTCATCACCATATTTTTCCCCAAACAAGGCCAGGGCACCCTGCTCAACCGCCTCGTCCGGGGTCATCTGTCCAGTAAGCACTGGGCTATTATTACGGATTTGTTCGTTGACGTCCTTTACGATCAAAGCCAATTCCGCTGGCTCCACCGCTCTGGGATGGCTGATGTCAAAGCGTAGACGATCCGGAGCGACCAAAGAACCCTTTTGCGTCACATGGGCGCCCAAGCGGTTGCGCAAGGCCGCGTGCAACAAATGAGTCGCAGAATGATTGGCGCGCAGTTGTTCCCGACGTCTGCCGGCAACTATAATTTCCAAGGCATCGGCAACCTTCAAGGTACCGGAGGTGACCTTGCCAAGATGTACGAGCAGGTCACCAACGTATATTTGCGTATCTACAATTTCTACGGCTAAACCGTCCGCTCCCCGCATGGCACCCGAGTCCCCCAGTTGGCCGCCGGACTCACCATAGAACGGTGTTTGGTTTACCAAGATGGATATATCGCTTCCCATCGATGCGGAATCGACAGATTTGCCATCGACCACCAGGGCCAATACCTCGCCTTCCGCCTGATCCTTGTCATAACCAAGGAATTCGGTTGCACCGCATTGCTCCCGCAGGTCGAACCATATGGCTTCTGTTCCCGTCTCGCCACTACCGACCCAACTGGCCCGAGCTTCGGCCCGCTGGCGTTCCATGGCCGCGTCGAAACCATCCGTGTCCACCGCCCGGCTCTGACCACGAAGGACGTCCTGGGTCAGATCCAACGGGAAACCATATGTGTCGTAAAGACGAAAGGCCACGTCGCCTGGGAGTGCTTCGCCGTCACCTAGCTTCTCTACTTCTCCCATCAACAGATGCAGGCCCCGCTCCAAGGTTTGCTTGAACCGGATTTCCTCTCCGCGCAGTGTCTCCGTGATCAGCGCCTCGGCCCGCGCCAGCTCCGGAAAGGCCTGTCCCATTTTACCCACCAGTGTCGGCACCAATTGCCACATTAGGGGTTCGTTCGCGCCCATCATATGAGCGTGTCGCATAGCCCGCCGCATAATCCGGCGCAACACATAGCCGCGACCTTCGTTGGAGGGCAAGACACCGTCGGCGATTAGAAAGGACGAGGCACGCAGATGGTCGGCGATGACCTTGTGCCCGGACTTTTGTGGACCTTCTACATCCACATTGGTAATCTCTGCGGAGGCGTTCATGATACTACGCAGCAGGTCGATATCGTAGTTGTCGTGGGTGCCTTGCAACAATGCAGTAATCCGCTCTAGACCCATTCCGGTATCAATGGATGGCTTGGGCAAATCAATTCGTTCTTCATGCGTTACTTGCTCAAACTGCATAAATACAAGGTTCCAGATTTCGATGAACCTATCACCATCTTCCTCAGCACTGCCGGGGGGGCCACCGGCGATTGTAGGGCCATGATCAAAAAATATCTCCGAGCAAGGCCCGCAAGGACCCGTATCTCCCATGGCCCAAAAGTTATCCGACGTAGCGATGCGGATGATGCGTTCCTCTGGCAACCCGGCAATTTTTCGCCACAGATCGAAGGCCTGATCATCATCATGATAAACGGTGACCAATAGACGATCCCTGTCCAGGCCAAATTCTTTGGTAATCAGATTCCAAGCTAGTTCGATGCCCAGGTCTTTGAAATAGTCACCGAAAGAGAAGTTTCCCAGCATCTCAAAAAAAGTATGATGCCGAGCGGTATAGCCCACATTGTCCAAATCGTTATGCTTGCCACCCGCCCGCACACATTTTTGCGACGTTACAGCTCGCCGATAGGGACGCACCTCGGCCCCGGTAAAGACGTTCTTGAACTGCACCATGCCCGCGTTGGTGAACATCAAGGTAGGATCGTTATGAGGTACCAAGGGTGATGAGGCTACAACCTCGTGTTCCGCCGCCCGGAAATAATCCAAGAACGCCTTGCGGATATCATTCGCGCTTTGCATCTCGCCTAATCTACCCAATCTCAATACCCAGGAAAAGCGGACGGAAAATAGTCCCCTGTTCATATACTGTCCAGCGGCCTTGCGAGCAGCAAATCGGCCGACTACTTCTTGGCGGTGCGGATACCATAGTGTTGG
>CAJWZI010000443.1 GCA_913049615.1 uncultured Alphaproteobacteria bacterium
GAGAAGGTCGTTGTCTGGGCTCCAAATATCCCTGAATGGATTTTCATGGAGTATGCCTGTGGACTGGCGGGATTGGTGCTCGTTACCGCAAACCCCTCGTTCCAGTCCAAGGAATTACGTTATGTATTAGAGCAATCCGGCGCGGTTGGTCTATTCTTGGTCGATGAGTTTCGTGGCAATTCGATGCGAGAAATCGCGGAAAAGACTATCGCCGACATTGATGGCATCCGTGAAGTCATTAATCTCACCGATGGCACGGCGTTGCACGCCAGTGGCAACCCTGAAGCACTGTTGCCTGCGGTCGCACCGAACGATGCGGCACAGATTCAATATACCTCTGGCACTACCGGGTTTCCAAAAGGCGCCGTGCTGAGCCACAAAAACTTGGTCAACAACGCTCGCCTATACTGTAACCGCAAGCAGGTCGAGCGGCATTCGGTTTGGGCAAACTTCATGCCTTTGTTCCACACGGCAGGCTGTGCGACGGGTGCATTGGGATGTCTTCAGGCGGCTAGTAAGATGTTACTGATTAAGCGGTTTGACGCAGACGTTTTTGCTAAACTGATTGAAGAACAAGGGGTAACGACGTGCTTCGCGGTGCCGACCATGTTGTTTGGACTTCTAGAATCACTTGAGAGAAAGCCACGTGATATGTCCTCACTGAAAGTAATCTCAACAGGCGGAGCGCCCGTACCGCCGGAACTAGTACGCCGTGTCCAGACCCGTTTGGGTTGCCACCTGCTTTCGGCTTTCGGCCAGACGGAACATTCGCCAATGATCTGCTTAAACCCTATCGAGGCAACACAGGAACAAATAGTCGAAACTGCAGGCCAACCCTTGCCTCAAACCGAAGTCTCAATCCGCTCCCCCGAAAATAGCCAAGTAATACCTATTGGCGAGGTGGGTGAAATTTGCGCCCGGTCCTATGGGGTGATGATCGGCTACAACAACAACCCTAAAGCCACGAGAGCTGCAATTGATGATGATGGCTGGCTCCACACAGGCGATCTGGGCACCATGGACGCGCAAGGTTTTATTCGCGTCACGGGCCGGGTGAAGGACATGATCATTCGTGGCGGCGAAAACTTGTTTCCGGCAGAGATCGAGGCAGTCCTTGTCGAACACCCACAGATTGCGCAAGTGTCAATTGTCGGTCTACCCGACGAAAAGTGGGGAGAGATCATCGCCGCCTTCATGCTATCCGAGACAGCCCTGGAGGTTGATTTGCTGACGGCACATTGCCGAAAGCATCTGTCCCCTCAGAAAACGCCAACCACTTGGGTTCGGGTACCAGAATTTCCGCTTACTGGCTCCGGCAAAGTTCAAAAATTCGCTATCCGCGACAGATTTCTCGCAGGCGGTTACGGAGAGGTTCTTGATGGTAGTTAGAGTAGAGAAAGACGGCGCGGTCTGGACCGTAATCCATTCGCGCCCGGAAGTACGGAATGCGATGGACCCGGATAGCGCGGCAGCACTTTACGATGCGTTCCTCGCATTTGATGCTGAAGACAGTGCGCATGTGGCAGTGTTCTGGGGCGAAGGTGGCGCGTTCTGTGCGGGTTGGGATTTAAAACACGCCTCGGCCCTATCAGGGGCCGAAGCTCTGGACCCATTCGATTTTCCTGAAAATGGGGAACCACCTATGGCGGCCATGGGCCCAAGCAGATTAGAACTCTCCAAACCTGTAATCGCCGCCGTTGCGGGACCCGCTGTTGCCGGCGGTATGGAGTTGGCGATTTGGGCGGACGTCCGAGTGATGGAGGAAAGCGCCTTCATGGGAGTCTATTGTCGGCGCTGGGGTATCCCACTCATTGACGGCGGCACCGTGCGGCTGCCACGCCTTATCGGCGAAGGCCGCGCCATGGACCTAGTCCTAACCGGACGGCGAGTGGGTGCGGAAGAAGCCTTAGCTATAGGCCTCTGCGAGTACCTAGTGCCTGAAGGGGAAGCCCGGCAGAGGGCTGAAGCGCTGGCCCATGATATTACCCGCTTCCCGCAAAACTGCATGCGAGCCGACCGGCGGTCCGTTAGAGCCCAGCACGGCCTGACCCTGCAGGATGCGTTGCGGCATGAGTGGTGGAACAGCAAGGCTGAAGTGACAGAAGGCGTCGGAGGCGCTGCACGGTTCGCAAACGGCAAGGGGCGTGGCGGCGATTTCAACGATGTATGAACTTAGCTTAGCCAATGCCCTGGTTCCTGCGCAAACTGATATGCAGATCCGGGAAGTGGCTATCGGGGCCTTGCTGCGAGAGGTTGCCGCGGGAAAACCGCGTGCTGAAGCCCTGGTAGAAATTACCCAAACCGGGGTTGTTGGCCGACGCTGGACCTACGCGGAGCTTCTTGAAGACAGCGAACGATTGGCCCGGGCGCTAAGTTCCCGGTTCAAATATGGGGAACATATCGCTGTTTGGGCGCCAAACTCTCCCGAATGGGTGCTGATGGAGTATGCCTGTGCGTTGGCAGGTTTGGTGCTGGTGACAGCAAATCCGGCCTTTCAGGTAAATGAATTACGCTATGTG
>CAJWZI010000444.1 GCA_913049615.1 uncultured Alphaproteobacteria bacterium
AAAGAGTGGTTGGTCTGCTCTTATTAGAGGTGTGGTTGCTGAGATCGGGGCTTGGGCTGGGTTTTGCGGTAATCATCTTGATTTAGCGCAGCTTCTGGTCATGGATGTCGGCATCGCAGGCGCTGGCGGCGGGAAAATCCGCGCCCTGGGGATCGTCACTACGCCGATACTCTGTTGGAAAATGCCAAGGCAGCCTATCACGCACGATACGGCGCTTGAGTTCAGGCTGATGCGATTGGCGAGGACTCAGCGTTGAAATCCCGCATGCGCACCGGCAGGCGTTTGGCGCCCCACACACCTGGGGCGGCCTCGAAGACGCCAGCGCACGGCGTGCCGCATTGCGGGCACTTGCCCGTCTGGCTTAATCCCCAATGTGTGAGCGTGTAGCGGTCGCGACCGATCAGGAGAGTGTTGCAATTGTAACAATAGGTGCTAGCTCGGCCACGGTCGCTGACATTGCCGATATAGGCGTGGCGCACGCCGTTTTTGAGCGCCGTGCGGCGCGCCAGATTAAGAGTCTCGGGGGGTGTATTGGGCTTATCCTTCATGCGGTAATCGGGATGAAAAGCTGTGAAATGCATCGGCACCTCTGGGCCAAGATACTCGACGACCCAGGCGGTCATATCATCGAACTCGGCTTCCGAGTCGTTCTCACCGGGAATCACCAGATTAGTCAGCTCGAACCATGTGCAGTTCTCCGCCTTGAGGTATTTCAGCGTTTCGAGCACGTCCTTGAGGTGGCTCTTGGTGATGTTCCAATAAAACTCTTCACTAAAGGCTTTGAGATCTACATTGGCCGCGTCCATATGCCGGAAAAACTCGGCGCGTGGCTCGGGCGAGATATAGCCCGCCGTCACCGCCACCGTGGCGAGGCCTATCGCTTTGCAGGCTTGCGCGATATCGATGGCGTATTCCATAAATATGACGGGATCATTATAGGTGAAGGCGACGCTTCGGCAGCCTAGTTTCTGGGCGATGAGCGCTACCTGTTCGGGCTTGGCGCCGTCGGCCAGCGTGTCGATTTCGCGAGATTTGCTGATGTCCCAATTCTGGCAGAATTTGCATGCCAGATTGCAGCCTGCCGTGCCGAAGGACAGCGTCGGTGTGCCTGGTAGAAAGTGATTGAGCGGCTTTTTCTCGATGGGATCGACGCAAAAACCACTTGAGCGGCCATAGGTGGTGAGTACAACCGCATCGTTCAGCCGCCCGCGCACGAAACACAGGCCTCGTTGACCTTCTTGCAATTTGCATTTGCGCGGACAAACATCGCATTGAATGCGGCCATCCTCCAGGGCATGCCAATATTGAGTTGCCCAGGTTTCTGCACTTGCGTCAATTTTCTCGTCGCCGCTCATGGGTGATTCCCCGATCCGATGTGCTAGACTGTCAGGGTAGCAAACTAATAAGGGTAGTTCTATGGCGAGCGTGCGACAACCCGCTGTTGCCGGCACTTTTTATTCTGCAAACGCGGCGGAATTGGAAAAATCTTTGGCTGTTCATCTCGATTCCCCGTTGGCTTGGGATATTGAGGCAAAGGCGTTGGTGGTTCCGCATGCTGGCCATATCTATTCCGGCCCCATCGCAGGTGCAGCCTACGCTTCGGTGCGTCATTTGGCCAATCGTATTCAGCGCGTGGTTCTTCTTGGCCCGGCCCATCGGGTGGCCTTCAAGGGTGTTGCCGTGCCGAGCGTCGATGCTCATGCCACGCCGCTTGGTAACATTCCGGTGGATTGGCAGAGCGTAGCCCAGGCGCTTTCCCTGCCCCAGGTCCATATTAGTGACGCTGTCTTCGAAGGCGAACATTCGCTGGAGGTTCACCTGCCCTTTCTGCAACGTGCGCTCGGTAAATTCGCCTTGGTACCGCTTCTAGTAGGCGATGCAACGCCGGAAGGGGTGGAACAGATTTTGCGCAAATTGTGGGGCGGGCCCGAAACACTAATCGTGATTAGCACCGATCTCAGCCATTTCCATGACTATGACACCGCGCGCAAACGCGATGCGAATACCACGCGCGCCATCGAAACATTCAATGTGGAAGCATTGAATAGCGACCTCGCCTGTGGCGTCCGTCCTCTCAGTGGCCTGTTGCGTGTCGCCCAACGGCTCGACCTCCGGCCAACGACTCTGGATGTGCGCAATTCCGGCGATACGAGGGGCGACAAAAGCCGGGTCGTGGGTTATGGGTCTTATGCCTTTGAATATTCAGGCACGGCGCGCATCCCTGAGAAATTACGCGGCCTGTTGGTCGATATCGCGCAGCTATCGATCCGACACGGCCTAAAGACGGGGCACTGTCCGAATGTGGAGGTCTCGGCCTTTCCCCACTCCTTGCGCACGATGCGCCGAACCTTTGTCAGCGTGCATACGAACGGCGCTCTGCAGGGTTGTGTGGGATCGATTGGGGCCTCCAATCATCTCGTCGCGGATGTCGCGCAAAACGCCCATCGCGCCGCCTTTGGAGACATGCGCTTCAAAGCCTTGATTGAGGAGGATCTTGCGACGACCGTCATCAGTGTCT
>CAJWZI010000445.1 GCA_913049615.1 uncultured Alphaproteobacteria bacterium
TTTTCCAGGTCAAGGTAGTCAGAAGGTTGGCATGGGCAAGGATCTGGCGGATGCCCTGCCGACCGTCCGCGTGGTGTTCGAGGAAGTTGATGAAGCCTTGAGTCAAAACCTCTCCCGCCTGATGTTCGAGGGACCTATCGAGGAACTGACTTTGACAGAAAATGCCCAGCCCGCACTCATGGCTATGAGTGTGGCCGTGACTAGGGTCTTACGCCAGGACGGTGGCATGGAGTTCGGCAAACATTGCCAATTCGTCGCCGGACATTCCTTAGGCGAATATTCCGCCCTGTGCGCGGCGGATGCCTTTCCCCTGAATGTCACAGCTCGATTGCTGAAAAAACGCGGCCAAGCAATGCAACAAGCCGTTCCAGTGGGCCAGGGTACCATGGCAGCCCTGTTGGGACTAGATTTTGAAGTCGCGGCCGAAGTCGCAAAGGACGCCGCCGAAGGCCAGGTTTGCGATTTGGCTAACGATAATGCGCCGGGACAGGTTGTGGTCAGTGGCAATGTAGAAGCCGTGCAACGGGCTGTGGAACTGGCCAAGGGTCGGGGTGCTAGGCACCCCATGCTATTGCCAGTCAGTGCTCCTTTCCATTGCTCCCTAATGCGGCCCGCAGCGGTTGTTATGGCGGAGGCGTTAGAAACCACCCCGCCGGGGACACCGTCGGTGCCCGTAGTTGTCAACGTAGCCGCAGCCGCAGTGTCGGACCCAGCTAGAATCCGCAAGCTGTTGGTGGATCAAATTACCTCCATGGTGCGTTGGCGAGAGTCAGTGTTGTATATGCGGGACCAGGACGTGGACAATCTTGTTGAGGTGGGTGCCGGCAAAGTGCTAACAACCATGCTGAAACGGATCGACAAGGACCTCACCGGACGTGCAGTTAGCACGCCCGACGACATCGAAAACTTTCTGAAATCCATGTAGCGACATTCGAGGACCGAATACCATGTTCGATCTTTCCGGAAAATCCGCGTTGGTTACGGGTGCCTCGGGCGGCATTGGCAGCGCTATTGCACATCATTTACATGATGCCGGCGCCGCCGTCTGTTTGTCCGGTACCCGTGTTAAGGCCTTGGAGACATTGGCGGAGCAACTGGGCGACCGCTGCGCCGTACTGCCCTGCGACCTTGGTGACCATGAGGCAGTAGGCGCCCTGATCAGCCGAGCGGGCAAGGCCATGGGGTCCGTGAACATCGTTGTCAACAACGCTGGCTTGACACGGGATAATCTGGCCATGCGTATGAAGGATGAAGATTGGGAACAAGTCTTAGCCGTAAACCTGACTGCTGCCTTCCGGCTTTCCAAGGCGGCCCTGCGCGGTATGATGAAGCAGCGTTGGGGGCGAATTGTCAACATCACCTCGATCGTCGGGGTTGCTGGCAATAGCGGCCAGACAAACTATGCCGCCTCTAAGGCAGGAATTATCGGGTTTTCAAAATCCCTGGCACTAGAGGTCGCTTCACGCAATATCACCGTAAATTGCCTGGCGCCAGGATTCATCCAAACGCCCATGACCGACACACTGGACGTGCGACAGCGGGACGCACTTTTAGCAAAAATTCCCGTTGGCCGACTGGGCGTGGCGGACGATATTGCTGCTGGCACCCTGTATTTGGCCAGTGAAGAAGCCGCCTATGTAACGGGTCAAACCCTACATATCAACGGTGGCATGGCAATGATTTGAGTATGTAACACATCGGGCCAACCGGGGTCTTGGACTTTTCAAATGTTCGTGGTACCAACCCCCACCTTTACCAGCCGGCACCGCCAAGGGTGAATATGGTAGAGACAGTAAACCGTGTATTTTTTGCAAACTGGACAGTGCGAAGGAATTAAAACATGAGCGATACAACCGATCGCGTAAAGAAGATCGTCGTTGAGCATCTCGGCGTAGAAGAGGACAAAGTTTCCGAAGGTGCTTCGTTTATTGATGACCTTGGCGCCGACAGCCTTGATACAGTCGAATTGGTCATGGCGTTTGAAGAGGAATTCGGCATCGAAATTCCTGACGATGCTGCTGAAAAAATTGCAACTGTCAAAGACGCCATTTCATTCATCGACGCAAACGTCTCCTAATCTCGCCGGGCGATGCCCGCATGGTTGGGTTAGTTAGCAGGGACGGAGGCTGGAGATGAGCGAACGAAGGGTCGTTGTCACCGGAATGGGATTGGTCACACCATTAGGCGTGGGTGTGGATGCAGTATGGCAGCGCCTTATGATGAGCGCATCCGGTGCTCGTACGATTACCAAGATTGACACTACCGACCTACCCGTGAACATCGCCTGCGAAGTTCCGATAGGAAACGCTGCGCCGGATTTTAACGCTAACGATTGGGTGCCACCCAAAGAACAGCGTCGGATCGACGATTTCATCCTTTTCGGGCTTGCAGCAGCGGAACAGGCCTTGGCCGACGCGGGATGGAAGCCCGAAGACGAAAAATCTCTGCTGCGAACAGGCATTTTGGTTGGCTCCGGCATCGGCGGGCTTCCCAGTATCGAGGCCGGTGCA
>CAJWZI010000446.1 GCA_913049615.1 uncultured Alphaproteobacteria bacterium
GCGCGATTGAATGGCTTCCTCGATTTCGGAAATCTTGAACGGTTGGCCAGTGATTTTGTTAAAAGGTTCTGCCGGTATCAGATATTCAGCGCGCAGGACCGTGACCAATTGGCCATTGTTCATTTCTGGCACTACAACTTGCTCGAAACCACCCAATAGATCACCAAGATTGCGCGGCAAAGGCCAGATATGACGCACATGAACATGGCTCACATCGTATCCCATGTCGCGCATATTGCCCACCGCACGGCTGATTGGGCCATAGGTGGAACCCCAGCCAACCACGGCCAATTTGCCCCTGTCTTTACCCTGTTCAACGACCTGCAGCGGTATATCGTTGGCGATACCGTCGATCTTGGCGGCCCGCAGCTTGGTCATGCGCTGATGGTTCTCAGCGTCGTAGGAAATGTTGCCTGTACCATCGGCCCGCTCGATACCACCAATGCGGTGTTCCAGACCTACTGTGCCCGGTTTGGCCCAGGGACGCGCGAGAGTGTCTTCATCGCGCACGTATGGCATGAAACCTTCTTCGCCAACTTGATCGGCATCAGCGAATTTCACCGGGAACGGCTCGAAGCTATCAAAATCTGGAATTAACCAAGGTTCGGACGCGTTACCCATATAGCCATCGCTCAACAACATGACCGGTGTCATGTATTTTGTGGCTAGGCGCACCGCCTCAATACCCATATCGAAACAATTCGCCGAGGAGCTCGCCGCCAAGACTACAAGCGGCGAATCAGCATTACGTCCATAGACCGACTGATAGAGATCCGACTGTTCCGTCTTGGTCGGCATGCCCGTGGACGGACCCGCTCGTTGCGAATTTACTACTATCAGCGGGAGCTCTATACTGATCGCTAAGCCAATCGCCTCGCCCTTTAAGGCAATTCCAGGTCCGGATGACGATGTCACCCCCAGGGAACCGGCGAAGGATGCTCCGATGGCGGCGCAGACGGCGGCGATCTCATCCTCGGCCTGGAAGGTAACGATATCAAATTGCTTCATGCCCGCCAGGATATGTAGCAAGGTGGAGGCAGGCGTGATCGGATACGATGCCAGAACCATACGCAAGTTCGCCAGTTTGCCGCCCGCTGCCAGACCCCAGGCCAATGCCTCCGCCCCTGTTACAGTGCGGTAAAGACCAGGGCTAATTTCAGCTTGACGAACAATGTAGCCACGCATGCCGCCAGGCATTTCAGTAGATTCACCAAAAATATGCCCGGCATTCAATGCCGAAATATTGGCCTCTGCGACATTCGGGAGCTTGGAAAATTTACCACGCAGCCAATCAATTGTCGGCTCCCGCTCACGATCGTACATCCAATAAATAAGCCCCAGGGTCCACATATTCTTGGACCTCAGAGCTTCTTTGTTGGACAGCTCATGTTCCTTAACGGCCTCCAAGGTCAACTTGGAGATATCGATTTTTAGAACCTGGTAGCCATCTAGGGCGTCGTCTTCTAAAGGATCGTTGTCAAAACCAGCTTTTTTCAGATTGCGAGCATTGAAGGTTCCCGTGTCGGCGATGATGGTGCCACCCGGTTTGACGTCGGAAAAATTGACCTTCAATGCTGCCGGGTTCATGGCCACCAGAACATCGGGGGCGTCTCCTGCCGTCACGATCTCACGGGCGCCGAAATTTATCTGAAACGCAGAAACCCCAAATGTTGTTCCTATTGGTGCCCGGATCTCTGCTGGGAAATCAGGAAATGTAGCAAGGTCATTTCCAGCCAAGGCCGTGGCCAAGGTGAACTGACTACCTGTCAATTGCATGCCATCGCCGCTATCGCCGGCAAATCGCACGACAACCGATTCCACCTCTTCCCGAGATGTTTCAGTCGGTTCAAGTTCTACTGCTGTGCTGACGGCCATATCTCAAACACTAAACACCATTTTTTCGTTTTCCAAATGTAATGCCAACTAAGAGCAATTCCGCCTAACACATAGGCCCTAGCTTGGCCCCAAACTTCTCTTCGTGTATGCAATTAATCTCGAAACGGCATAGTCCTCGTGTCGCCTTGGACGTCGCCAACCATCCGCATGAATTATGTAACTAATTCCTTTAACTTTTCAATAACCAGAAATGCCGCAAAAGACAAGTTTTCGCGTGCGTTTCAGAGCTCACATTTGCAATAGCTACTGCGCAGTGTTGAAAACACGGCTCACCATTGCATTCCTCCTTGTATATTAATCTAGGGAATTTGATCTAGACTTCCTGTTGCCTGCATTTGGAATTTGTCAATTGGCGGCCTTGTCGGAAGAATCAGTTCGTCACCGTTATAGCTACCGTAGCGGATAATTTTTCGTAGCTCTTCAAGAGTTTCGACAATTTTCGGAATGGTGATGAAGGCTCCTCCTTGCATCACTCGCCGTCCAGGACAGCCAAAACAAATTTCTTGATCGGCTAATTTATAACTCCAATGCCGTTCAAATTTCAGAACCGGCCCATTGCGCAATCATATCTGGGTATGCTTCGCATCGACATTTTAACTCTGAGCACTGC
>CAJWZI010000447.1 GCA_913049615.1 uncultured Alphaproteobacteria bacterium
GACACCACGTCGCCCACCCTAAACAAGGCTACCCCATCGCCGAACGCATTGTTGCAAAACCCGTCTGCAAAAGACCAGGACATTGATATTCTGGATGATGAAATTGATGCCGTAGACGAAGAACTGGCCCAATGGGAGACCAAAAAATCATCTGTGAACGAGCCTGATGACGTCATTGATGACCAGCGGGAAGCGGCCGATGATAAGCCGCCAGCCAATGTGCCGGAAACCTAGACCTTGTCCCAGGAAGAGACCGATCCAGATCCGAGTCCGGTCGATGAAGAACTCACCGAGGACGATGTAGAATCCAGCAAGATGCCCTTAATTGAGCATCTGATTGAGTTGCGTAATAGGCTACTTTGGTCTATCGGCGCCTTGGTGGTTGGTTTTGTGCTTTGTTATCTGGTGGCGGAAGAAATGTACCGTTTCTTGGTGCAGCCCCTGGCTGATTTGATGGAGGGGCAGCCCGGCCGCCGGATGATCTATACTGCCCTGCACGAAGCCTTCTTCACTCAACTGAAGGTAGCCTTTTTTGGTTCTGTTTGCCTAACGTTTCCGATTGTCGCCGGCCAATTGTGGGCCTTCATCGCTCCTGGCTTGTACAAACAGGAACGACGGGCGTTTTTACCGTTCCTGCTCGCTACGCCAATTCTATTCGTTATGGGCGCGGCCTTAGTCTATTACCTAATTTTTCCGCTGGCTTGGCAATTTTTCATGAGTTTCGAAACGGCAGGCGCGGAAGGTACCCTAGCCATTGTCATGGAACCTAAGGTCAATGAGTACCTGTCACTTGTGATGAAGTTGATTTTTGCCTTTGGCCTGTCGTTTCAGTTGCCCGTGGTTCTAATGCTCATGGCCCGAGCCGGTATGGTTACGTCCAAAGGTTTAGCGGAAAAACGAAAATACGCAGTGGTTCTGACCTTCGCCACCGCCGCACTGTTGACACCACCTGACATAATTAGCCAGATCGGTTTAGGTATTCCAATATTGCTGCTGTATGAGATTTCTATCCTGGGTACCAAGCTGGTTGAAAAAAAACGGGCAGAACGCGAAGTCGCTGACGAGATTACCTGACATTTTGTAACGCCAATAATCCCCGCATTTGAATATCCGATTAGGTGCTGATCATCTCCGATTTGATGTCAAACGTATGTACCTATCTGCTATAAGCGTCACTGTGTTTTGGGGCGCAAATAAAATCTGGGAGCAAGTAGGCGATGGCATCGGACAATCAAAAATTTAAGCTACGCAGTCAACGCTGGTTTAACAATCCGGACAATATGGAAATGTCAGCGTTGTATTTGGAACGTTATTTGAATTTTGGGTTGACGCCGGAGGAACTGCGATCAGGTCGTCCCATTATCGGCATTGCACAAACTGGCAGCGACTTGTCCCCTTGCAATCGTCACCATATCGAATTAGCCAAGCGTGTGCGTGACGGCATTCTTACTGCGGGTGGTGTGCCCCTAGAGTTTCCGGTCCACCCCATACAGGAATCTGGCAAGCGTCCCACCGCAGCCCTGGACAGGAACCTCCAATATCTATCCTTGGTGGAGGTGCTGCACGGTTACCCCATCGACGGCGTGGTGTTAACCATGGGTTGCGACAAGACCACTCCGGCCATGTTGATGGGCGCGGCGACGGTGAATATTCCTGCTATCGGTTTGCCAGGTGGCCCAATGCTGAATGGTCATCACGAAGGTGCCCGTACGGGCTCTGGCACCATCGTCTGGGACGCTCGAGTGCGCTTGGCGGCCGGCGAAATAGATATTGAGGAATTCACGGAACTTGTCGCCTCTTCTGCGCAAAGCGTTGGCCATTGCAACACCATGGGAACAGCGACGTCGATGAATTCCCTGGCTGAAGCTCTCGGCATGACCTTGACCGGTGCTGCGGCAATTCCTGGCCCCTACCGGGAGCGGGGGCAAATGGCCTACCGTACAGGCCTGCGCATTGTCGAGATGGTACATAAAAATCTTCGGCCGTCGGACATTATGACGCGCGAGGCTTTCATCAATGCCATCGTTACTTCTTCCGCAATTGGCGGTTCATCCAACTGTCCAATTCATTTGGCAGCAATATCTCGACACGTGGGAGTGGAACTGTCTCTGGAAGATTGGCAGACCTATGGTCACGACATTCCACTGCTGGTCAACTTAATGCCGGCCGGTGAGTATCTGGGTGAGGATTATTACCGAGCCGGCGGCGTACCTCGGGTCATGTTAGAACTGAAAAACGCTGGCAAGCTGAAGGAAAACACGATGACAGTGACAGGAAAATCCATAGGCGAAAATTTGGATGCGGCGCATGTCGCCAATCCTTACGTCAATCGTGACGTAATCAAATCGTATGATGAGCCCATGATGCATCATGCCGGCTTTGTGGTGCTTTCCGGAAATTTGTTTGATAGCGCTGTAATGAAGACTTCAGTGATTGATAACAGTTTCCGCGGACGATATCTCTCTAATCCAGGCGACGAAAACGCATATGAAGCACGC
>CAJWZI010000448.1 GCA_913049615.1 uncultured Alphaproteobacteria bacterium
CTCAACTCTCCACAAAGCGCCAATGAAACGTTGAAATTATTTCCTTGACGGATTTTGATTTTCCTATAGAATTCAGGTCACGGTCGTTCCCCAAGAAGCTAATGGTACTATCTGTTAGATTAATACCATTAGTGTGGTAGAATTGAATTTCGATATTTAGAGGATGTTTAGATGCGTTTGTCCAATGAAGAACTGAATGAGTTCGACGAGGAAGGATACCTATTCTTCCCGGGCAAATTTTCCCCACAGGAAGCGGCGCTTCTAAAACAGGAAGCAGAAACCATCTATGCCATGGACCGCAAAGAGGTCTGGCGGGAAAGCTCAGGTGCTGCCCGGACGGCATTTGCCGCCCACCAGTACAACGAAGGTTTCGGGCGATTGGGGGCCCACCCACGGCTGATCGAGCCTGTCGAACAAGTCCTCGATGGCCACGTCTACATTCACCAATACAAAGTGAACGCCAAAGTGGCCTTTGACGGCGCAGTCTGGCAGTGGCACCAGGATTACGGCACGTGGAAGCGGGACGATGAGATGCCGGAGCCGCGTGCTATGAATATCGCCGTCTTTCTGGATGACGTGACCGCGGCGAACGGCCCGCTGCTGTTCATTCCGGGCAGTCACAAACAAGGCGTCATCGAAGCTGGTCATGACTTGGAAACGACGTCGTATCCTCTCTGGACCTTGGACCGGGACACGGTGTCCGAATTGGCCGCGCGCGGCGGTTGCGTCGCCCCGACCGGTCCCGCCGGCAGTATGATTATGTTTTCCTCGCTCCTGGTTCATGCCAGCCCCGCCAACATCTCGCCGTTTGGCCGCATCATTGTCTATCTGTCGCTCTGTCACGTGGACAACCATATCCGAGCCTTCAATCGGGAGGAATGGATAGCGCACCGGGACTTCACACCGATCAATGCCTTGAGCGACGACTGTCTGGACGAACTCGTCGCAGAACGCCGGTTTGCTGCGGAGTAACGGCGGATGTACCTCTATCAGGAACTCGCCACCCGCGCCGAACAGGGTAACCCTGTCCGCGTCGGCCTGATTGGCGCCGGCAAGTTCGGCTCCATGTTTCTCTCTCAGGTGCCGACGACGCCGGGCCTGGAGGTCGCGGTCATTGCCGATCTCGATCCGGCGCGCGCATTGGAGTCTTGCAAGACCGTCGGTTGGCCAGATGACCTGATCGACAAGACCCGGTTTGTCGATGACGCCATGGCAATGATGCAGACCGGTGGCGTGGATGTCGTGGTGGAAGCGACAGGCAATCCCGCCGTCGGGTTGACCCATGCGCGCGAAGCCATCCGAAACCGGCTTCACATCATAATGGTGAACGTTGAGGCGGATGTCTTGGCAGGCCCCCTGCTCGCCGACGAAGCGCGCCAGGCGGGCGTCGTGTATTCCATGGCCTATGGCGACCAGCCCGCACTTACCTGTGAACTGGTGGAATGGGCGCGCGCCACAGGTTTTGATGTCGTGGCGGCGGGCAAGGGAACCAAGTATCTGCCGGAGTATCATTCTTCAACGCCGGATACGGTCTGGGACCATTACGGCCTGACACCGGAACAGGCGGCCGAGGCCGGCATGAACAGTCAAATGTTCAACAGCTTCCTCGACGGCACCAAGTCGGCGCTGGAAATGGCGGCGATTGCCAACGCGACCGGCCTTACCCCGCCACCTGATGGATTGTTGTTTCCGCCGGCAGGCATGGACGACCTCGCCCATACTCTGCGCCCTCAGTCCGAAGGCGGTCGGCTTCACCACAAGGGCCAGGTCGAGGTGGTTTCTTCGCTTGAGCGAGACGGCCGTCCGGTGTTCAAGGATTTGCGCTGGGGAGTCTATGTGGTGATCGAGGCGCCGAATGATTATGCCGCCGGCTGTTTCCGCCAATACGGGATGAACACAGATGATTCGGGGCGCTATTCCGCGATGTTTAAGCCTTTCCACCTGATTGGATTAGAGCTGAATATCTCCATTCTTTCCGCGGCGTTGTTTAACAAACCCACCGGCATGACAGACGGCTTTCGGGGCGATGTGGTGGCGACGGCCAAGCGCGACCTGAAAGCCGGCGAAATGCTCGACGGCGAAGGCGGGTTTACGGTTTGGGGCAGGCTCTACCCGGCCGATACGTCTCTGCGGTTGGGCGGCCTTCCCATCGGTCTCGCCCAAAATATGAAACTAAAAACAAACATTTCCGCCGACCACCCGATCCGTTGGCAGGACGTCGAGATCGACGAAACTCTGGACGCGGTCAAAATTCGCCGCGAAATGGAATCACGATTCCGAGTCCGCCACGCGGCTGAATAATAGCTCTCATGATCGCCCGCCCCCACCCTTCGCGACATGGTCCGAACGAAGAAAACCGGTTGCCCAGTTTAGGACCGACTTAGAATCGGTGTTCTGTAGCAGCGAATTGTAGCAATTGCTGATTTCATAATTCGGAAAATCGGCTTGGTTAGCAAAAAAATCTGCTTTTTCCTAAATGCTTTTCAATGTCTCCTTTT
>CAJWZI010000449.1 GCA_913049615.1 uncultured Alphaproteobacteria bacterium
AAATGGTCGCGTGAGAGATTGGTAAAAGCGGCTGCACTTACTTTGACGCCATCCAAACGCCGTTGTTCCAGGCCATGGCTGGAGGCCTCTAGAGCAAGATGGTCTATGCCCGCATTCACCAACTCAGCTAAGATCTCGTGCACAACGATGGGATCAGGCGTGGTATGAGCGAGTTTGCGCCGTAGAGGTTCTGATACCACGCCCAACGTTCCCAAGCTGGCGCCATCACGCCCCAGGGCAGACCAAATTTGCCGCACAAAATCTACGACCGAGCTTTTTCCTGACGTGCCAGTGACGGCAACGATTGTCTCTGGCTGAAGTCCAAAAAAGCGCGCCGCCAGCAATGCGAGGCGGCGGCGTGGTTCCTCATCTTCAATCACCGGCACAACGCTGGAAGTTTTCAGAGAGGTCTTCAAGGTAGCCGCGAGACCAGGTGGACCCAATATCGCGGCCGCGCCACGGCATAGGGCGTCCGGCACGAAATCGGCGCCATTCAACGGCCCACCAACGACACTGGACGGCAGGGCGGCAAATAGATAGCCAGGCCGCACCAGACGGCTATCGGCCGTCAGTCCGACAATCTCTTTATCCGCCGACTGGCTTACCCCATACTCCATCAGCTCAATTAACCGCACTGTTCCGTTTCCGGCTGTACAGCGGCATCAACATTGCCCGCCTCACAGGTGCTGCCTGGTCATCTACTGGCTGTACACCTAAGATCGGCGCAATGCGGCCAACCACCCGGCCTATCGATGGTGCCACCGTCCAGCCGGCGCCAGCATTACCATGGGTCTCAGCATTGCCCTGGGGTTCGTCCAGGAACAGATAAATGACATATTTCGGCGCGGTCATCGGAAATGCTGCAACAAAGGAAGAGATCAGGTCTCCGCGACGGTAACCGCCCTTACCGGCCTTTTCCGCCGTACCCGTCTTACCGCCAACAAGGTAGCCTGGTGCCCGGGCCCTGCTGCCCGTACCTTTTTCCACGACGGCGCGCAACAAGCGGCGTACCTGGTTTGAGGTTTGTTGGCTGATGACCTGAACGCCCACCATGCGTTCCCCAGCCATCTTCTTCAACAGGGTCGCGTGCATCAAGACGCCGCCATTGACCATGGCCGCAAAGGCGGAGGCGAACTGTACCGGAGAGACGGATAGGCCATGACCATAGGCCGCCGTCATGGTTCTGACCTCCCCCCAATTTGGTGGAACAATAGGTGAACCCACCTCGGGCAGTTCCAGGCTGGGCCGGTTCAATAAACCGAACCGGCCGAGATAGCGGCGCTGTACGTCTCGGCCCACGTCTAAGGCCATTTTCGCCGCGCCTATATTGGAGGAATAGATCAGGATCTCTGGCACCGACAACCAGCGCTTCTTGGCATGGGAATCCTGTATTCTGAATCCGGCGACGCGGATCGGTTTTGTCGCATCATAGGCGCCAGCGATTTTTGTCGCGCCGCTGTCAAGAGCCATTGCCACGGTGAGCACCTTGAAGACAGAACCAAGTTCATATACGCCCTTGGTCGCCTGGTTGAATCGGGAAAGGTTGGGCGCCGCCGCGGGATGGTTGGGATCAAAATCCGGCAGGGAGGTTAAGGCCAGAATCTCACCCGTATTGGCATCCATCACCAGCCCAGCGGCGCCGGCGGCCTGGAACGTGTCCATGGCCGCCATTAGTTCATCGCGCAACACATGCTGGACCCGGGCATCCAGGGACAGTTGTAAGGCCTGGCCCTCAGGTCCACGTTCACGCAAATCATGGTCAAAGTAATTCTCGATACCTGCGATTCCATTGCCGTCCATATCCGTGAAACCCAGAACATGGGACTCCAGCACACCATGGGGATATAAGCGGTGCTGCTCGTTACGGAAATGCAGCCCAGGAATACCTAGGTCATTTACGGCCGCCTGTTGACTGGGCGTCAGATTTCGTTTTAACCAAACAAAAGCACGGCCCGTCGCTAGACGCTCCTGCACCGTCGAGTTATTCAAGCCAGGCAGAACTGCCATCAGACGCTGGGCCGTATCAACCGGGTTGGGCACGACGCGGGCATCCGCGTAAAGCGAGGCAGTCAACAAGTTCGTCGCTAACAAGGTCCCATTTCGGTCTAGAATATCTGCCCGCCCCGCCGTCGACTTGCTGTGTGCGGCGGTGGCGAATGCCAGCGATGGTCCCGGCTCCCGTATCACGGTCAGCTCGATCAATCGCCCGGCCAGTACTACGAAGCACACCGTGAAAATCAAGGCTACTGTTATAAGCCGCGTATGACCGACCCGGATGGCCTGTGCCTTAATGCCGACCAAATGCGTCCGAGTTTCGGAGGAGTTCTTGGAAGTCATCGCGCCGCCCGCCCATGTTCAGCAAGGATGATACGCTTGGCCCTTTTCCAGCCAGGCAATGGCGGCTGACCCTCCTGCCGCTCAGCGGAAACATTTCCGGCACCATCAACCTCCTCAAGCACCTTCGAGGGCAGGGCGGCCAACTGACTGATTTGCCCAG
>CAJWZI010000450.1 GCA_913049615.1 uncultured Alphaproteobacteria bacterium
TCTACGTTTGCCGGACCGGCTAGTGGTTCGCTTGACCCCAGCTGCCGCGGCTAAAAAAAATAGAAAAGGGAAGGAAACCTAGATGGCCGTCGGCAAGAATGGCCTTGTCACCGCCTTGGATGTCGGCAGCACTAAAGTCTGCTGCTTCATTGCTCGGCCTGATGGTTCAGGCGGCATGCGTGTAATTGGTATTGGCCACCAAATCTCCAAGGGCATGCGAGCCGGCACTGTCGTGGATATCGACGCGGCGGAAGAAGCTGTGCGCGGCGCGGTCGATCAGGCCGAACGTATGGCCAAAGAAAGAGTGGAGCAGGTCCTATTAAGTTTCTCTGGCGGTCGCCCGGTTTCCAGTCTGATTGATGTGGAAACGGATATTGCAGGGCATGAAATCGGCGAACGTGACTTAAAAAGGGCCTTGGCCCAGGCCCATCTTTTGGCTCGCCGCAGCATCGACGGGCGAGAAATCCTGAACGCAATTCCGGTCGGGTATTGCATTGACGGCACTCCTGGTTTTCGAGAGCCTCGCGGTATGTATGGCGCGCGCCTGGGTCTGCGTCTGCATATTGTGTCAGCGGAAGTGGGACCGCTGCGGAATCTGAAACTGCTGGCGGAACGGTGCCATCTGGAAATTGCGGCGCTCGTGGTGGCGCCGTACGCTTCCGGCATGTCGACGCTGGTTGAGGACGAGATTGATCTGGGCGTAACCTTGATCGACTTGGGTGGCGGCAGCACAGACGTGGCGGTTTTCTATGACGGCCACATGATTCACACCGATCAGTTGCCGGTGGGCAGCAACCACGTCACCAATGACATTGCCCGCGGTCTGTCAACTTCCGCCGCTCATGCGGAAAGGCTGAAAACTCTGCATGGCAGTGCTGTGGCTGGGCCGGACGACGAGCACGCCATGATCAACGTACCCCGTGTCGGGGAAAGTGGTGCGGACGCCATGCAACAAATTCCTCGCTCAATGCTGATCGGCATAATCCAGCCCCGCATCGAGGAAACCTTGGAGCTGGTGCGAAACCGCCTGCAGTCCTCGGGTCTGGTGCGGACGGCTGGCCGGCGTGCTGTCTTAACGGGTGGGGGCGCTCTGTTGACCGGCGTGCGCGAGCATGCGGCTCGGGTTTTAGACAAACAAGTTAGGATCGGCCGGCCGCTGGGTGTGCGCGGTTTGGCGGATGCGACGGAAGGTCCAGCCTTCGCCACCGCTTCAGGCTTATTGGCCTACGCGGCGCGTGAGCCGGGACAGGCGAATTTTGGATCTATGGCCGGGGTCCCCACGGGAGACGGCCGTTTTCAACGCCTGGGCCGCTGGTTCAAGGAGAACTTTTAGTTATGAAACTAAAAATAACCCAAGAGACCCCCATCAACCAAGATAGACCATCCAAACGCATTGCTGCCTTCAGCTAAAGGAGACCCAACTATGACCATCAACCTAAATGCCCCACAAATGACAGAATTAAAGCCTCGTATCGTAGTTATTGGCGTCGGTGGCGCCGGTGGCAACGCCGTCAATAACATGATCTCCTCGGGTCTGGAAGGTGTGGAGTTCATTGTTGCCAATACGGATTCCCAGTCTCTTGCGCTGAGCCAGGCTGACCGACGCATTCAGTTGGGTGCAGGCATTACCCAGGGACTAGGCTGCGGTGCGAGGCCGGACGTCGGGCGTGCGGCGGCTGAAGAAGCAATTGATCAAATCCTAGATCACATGTCCGGCACCCACATGGCGTTCATCACGGCTGGCATGGGCGGGGGTACGGGCACCGGGGGCGCTCCGGTGATAGCCGAGGCTCTGCGTAATCAAGGCATTCTGACCATTGGGGTAGTGACCAAACCGTTCCAGTTTGAGGGCGCGCAACGCTTGCTGTCGGCAGAACGAGGGATTGAAGAACTGCAATCCTTTGTCGACACTTTGATCATAATCCCGAACCAAAATCTGTTTCGGATTGCCAACGAAAAAACCACCTACGCCGACGCATTTGCCATGGCCGATGATGTGCTACATTCTGGCGTCCGCGGTATTACTGACCTGATGATACTACCGGGTTTGATCAATTTGGATTTTGCGGATGTCAAGACTGTGATGGCCGAGATGGGCAAGGCTATGATGGGTACAGGCGAAGCCGAAGGCGAAAAACGCGCCATTGACGCAGCCGAGGCAGCAATTTCGAACCCCTTGCTGGACGACGTTTCCATGCAGGGCGCACGCGGCGTGTTGATCAATATCACCGGCGGTATGGATCTAACTCTTTATGAAGTCGATGAGGCCGCCAACCGTGTGCGCCAGGAAGTTGATCCCAACGCTAATATCATCGTCGGTACCGCATTGGAAGACAGCTTGAATGGACGTATGCGGGTCTCGGTGGTAGCAACAGGGATCGAGATTGGAGAAAGTGGGCAGCGGCCCGTGATTTCGCCGCCGCGTTTAGCCGCCGTTGCCGGACAGCCCATCCCGTCCGAATCCGCCGATGCGCCGGTCGAACCGGCGCCTGCC
>CAJWZI010000451.1 GCA_913049615.1 uncultured Alphaproteobacteria bacterium
CAACATCATGTACATTCGCCGCATAAATGGTCCAATCCGATGTAATAAATATGGGCAAGCACGATTTACTATAAGTTAAACAGATCCATCGACAGGCCAATAAAAGTACATACAATTGAGAAATATCTATAAAACTTAACATAAATCAAATTCAAATTCAGATTCTGTGAATTACATTCACCGTTACCTGTGATTTATTGAGACAACTTCCATAATGCAGCCTTGGTCTGGACTACCGCCGCTTGCAGTTCATTTTGATAGAGCACTTCTAAAGTCGGTTCTAGATCTGGAACCAATTTTGCAATTCTTCAAAAGAAAACCTCGGATCTATTTTTTTCCAGTCATCAACTGGAAGATCCGAGGCAAGTTTTGCGCATAAGATCAAATTCTTGCGCAGAACGCACCTGCCATTTATTACACTCGACGGGCGTCCGCTCTGACTAGGCCCAGCGACCGAGCCGGCCCCTTTTGCTAACCTAATATGCCAGAACATTCCGTCATGGAAATGTTGAATTCCGATGACTGGGACAGTTCACGGACAGAGAGCGGAAGGAGAGTTAGGCTCAGAGCGTAACTGACACATTTACAATGGCAGGATTATCTGGGTTGTTTCGCAAACCGTTGGCTTGCTCCTGATCAGATATATTGACCTCCTAGTCCGCAAAGGGATCCTTGACTAACACGATATCCTCACGCTCAGGACTGGTGGAGAGCATGGCCACGGGAGAGCCAATCAACTCCTCAATACGAACGATGTATTTAATGGCCGTAGCCGGCAGGTCTGCCCAAGAGCGTGCGCCATGGGTGCTGTTAGACCATCCCTCAAATGTTTCGTAGACCGGTTCGATCCTCGACTGATGGTTCATTTCCGCAGGCAGATAATCCACTTCCATACCATCCACACGATAGCGGCTGCAGACCTTGACCTCCGCCATGCCATCCAATACATCCAGCTTGGTCAGAGCTATGCCGGTGATGCCGCCGACCTTGAGAGCCTGACGGACCATGACGGCATCGAACCAACCGCACCGACGGGAGCGGCCCGTAACTGTGCCGAACTCTTTGCCCCTTTCGCCCAAACCCAGGCCCACTTCATCCGTCAGTTCGGTAGGGAACGGGCCCTCGCCTACACGAGTGGTATAGGCCTTGGTAATGCCCAGGACATAGTCGATGGCGTCAACGCCGATGCCGGCGCCAGCATTCACCTGACCAGCCAGGGTATTGGAAGACGTCACATAGGGATAGGTACCATGGTCTATGTCCAGCATGGCAGCCTGCGCGCCCTCGAACAAGATGCGGTGGCCGGCCCGGCGCGCTTCGTCTAGATCCCGCCAGACGTTAGAGGCGAAGGGCAAGATCTTGGGCGCCACCTCGCCAAGCTTATCCACCAGCACCTTGGCGTCGAACTCGCTCTCGCCCAGGCCCCGGCGCAAAGCGTTGTGATGCAGGAGCAGTTGATCAATTTTTTCCGGCAGGCTCGGCAGATCGGTCAAATCGCAGAGCCGAATGGCCCGCCGTCCCACCTTATCCTCATAAGCCGGGCCGATCCCACGTCGTGTGGTGCCGATGCGCCGGCCCGTGTTAGCGTCCTCTCGGATCGAGTCCAGCTCGCTGTGTAAGGGCAGAATAAGCGCAGCGTTGAAGGCCAGACGCAGGTTGGATGGCGTGATTTCCACGCCCTGTTCGGTCAATCGCTCCATCTCCGCCAGCAGAGCCCAGGGGTCCACAACAACACCGTTTCCGATGATCGACAGCTTGCCCTTACGCACGATGCCCGACGGCAGCAGGCTGAGTTTATAGACTTCGCCGTCGATCACCAGGGTATGGCCGGCGTTATGGCCGCCCTGAAAGCGTACGACGACCGAAGCGCGCTCTGAAAGCCAATCGACGATTTTGCCCTTGCCCTCGTCGCCCCACTGAGCGCCCACTACGGCCACATTCGCCATTGAATGACTCCTACAGTTTTTTGGGCCCGTCGCCGCGCAGGATATGTTTGCAGGCGAGGGTTCTGGCCTCTGCCTCAGGCTCAAGGGCCTGATCCAATCCTTGGATAGTTATCCAGCCATCCACTCGAAATTTGCGTGCCTGATCTGCCGGCGTGCCGAAAGGTAGGTACAACCGACGCGGTAGCGACGCTTCGGGAACGGCGCGCATGAGACTGTCGAGATATATCGTGAAACCGATAGCGCTTTCGCCTCCCTCGAGGGAATAACGCCCGCCCCGGCCCAGTTCTCCCCTCACCCCATCAGCGAACAAGGAAAAGCTGACCCCAGTCTGATATTCGAAGCCGCGGCTTTCGCCTGGATCTATGGTCAAGTTCAGGCCGCCGTTATGGCCATCGAGAAAGGCAACCAACGCGGCCAAATGATCATACAGTTCCCGCGCTTTGGCTGGTAGATCAAGGTTGGCAAGCGTCTGCAATGCATCGCCGGCCGCACCCGCCGCGCCTAACAATTCTGTCAAGAGCCCACTCACATCA
>CAJWZI010000452.1 GCA_913049615.1 uncultured Alphaproteobacteria bacterium
CGCAAGCGCCGCGTCGGTGGGTTCGTCCAGCCCCTCGATCAACGCAAATACGCCGGCGTTCACCGCGACGCCAATCTCTTTCTGAAATGCCTGACGACGTTCAGTGGGCGACAGGCTGCTATCCTGTTGCATTTTTTCCATCTTGGCTAAGGCAAGAAAGACCCTATCACCCAGACTGAAGTAAAGATCGGAATCGTAGTCAAAAATCTCCAAAACGGCAGCCTTTGCATTATCCCGGTTGGCCTTGGTGGCGGCCCGGTCCTCCACCAGGACGTCACGGCCGGCCCGGATCGTGCTATGAGCCACGGTGTCCACTGCTGGCTGCGGCACCTTGCCGCCGCCCGGCTGGATCAACAACACGGTCATGACCAGGACGAAACACAGCACCACCGCAAGATCGGCCATAGGGTGCCAACCGTGCCAACGACTATCAGTTAACGAGGCCTTGGCGGCCTGGGCCAAGGCCTCCCGCGTCTCGGCCAAACCACCCGGGCCCATGGGGGCGGCGGCAAATGGTATCGTGGGACCGTTGTTATTGTCCGCCATCACTCCGTTCCGCCAGATGAATCCCGGCCATGCCGGTCGTAAGCCCGGACAATAGTGGACACCAGGGGGTGACGCACTACATCTTCCGGTCCGAACTGGATCATTTGAATATCGCCCAAGCCCTCCAAGATTTCCATTGCGTCAATCAAGCCAGATTTCGTGCCGTTGGGCAAATCTACCTGACTGGGATCGCCGGTAACGACCATGCGGCTGTTTTCGCCCATACGGGTCAAAAACATCTTCATCTGCATGGGCGTTGTATTTTGTGCTTCATCCAGAATTATACAGGCGTTGGATAAGGTCCGGCCACGCATGTAGGCCAGAGGCGCCACTTCGATATCGCCGGCATCCCGCCGGCGAAGCACCCGCTCTCCCGGCATCATGTCATATAGCGCGTCGTACATGGGGCGCATGTAGGGATCGACTTTCTCCTCCAAGGCGCCGGGCAAAAAGCCCAGACGCTCACCGGCCTCTACGGCTGGGCGAGTCAGAATGATGCGCTCTACTGCCTCTTCCAGCAACATGGAGACGGCGATAGCCACCGCCAGATATGTCTTACCAGTACCGGCAGGTCCCAAGCCGAAAACCAGATCATGCCGAAGCATGGCCTCAACATAAGCTGCCTGGGTCGGAGAATGTGGGGTGATCAACTTCTTCTGCGTTTTGATTAAGGCATCCTCAGATCCGGTCGTACGGCGCCGCGTCCGTTTCCGCCGTTGCGTCTTTCTGGCGGGGACGCTTGAATCTGGTTCGGGTATCGGCTGCGACTCGGCCATTCGCACGGCACCATCCACGTCTGCAGCGTTGACCTCCAATCCATTCTTCAGACGCTGATACAGATCTCCGAGTGCCGCACGGGCAATTTTGGCCGCGTCGGCATCGCCAAAAATAGCGACCCGATTGCCGCGAGGGACAAAAGAGAGACCAAGACGTTGCTCGATACGAGCCAGATGACGATCATAGGAGCCAAACAAGGGTACCAACAACCGCGTGTCATCGAAATCAATCACCAGCACGGGTTCGCTGCTATGGGTAGCGAAATTCAAGACACATCCCCCAATGGCATGGGCGTGTTTTCCTTGTTGCGCGTCCGCAAACGGCCCGCAAGGCTGTTAGCGTGGGCGGCGTCGATCGTCACGTCTACGATTTCCCCCAACAAATTGCTTGAACCGTCAATGTGCACAGCCTGCATGAAGGGGCTACGCCCCACAAGTTGGTCCGGCCGTCGGCCGACGCGGTCCAACAATATTGGCAGGTGTCGACCAACCATATCCTGGTTAAAGGTCTTTTGCTGAAAGTCCAAAAGTTCACGTAATCGCTGCAGCCGGTCAGCACCCACATCATCAGGGACCTGGCTTTCCAGTAGTGCAGCCGGCGTGCCGGGACGGGGACTGTATTTGAAAGAATAAGCCTGCGCATAGATTACACAGCGCACCAAATCCATGGTGGCCTCAAAATCTTCGTCGGTTTCGCCCGGGAATCCAACGATAAAATCGCTGGACAGCGCGATATCCGGCCTGACATCTCGAAGGCGTGCGACAATCGCAAGATAATCGGCAGAGGTGTAGCCGCGGTTCATTGCCGCCAGTATGGAATCAGAGCCAGATTGCGCAGGCAAATGCAGATACGGCATCAGCTTGTCACAGCTGCCGTGGATCTGGAACAGCTGTTGGTCCATGTCACGGGGGTGAGATGTTGTGTAGCGAATTCGCTGCAATCCATCAATGTTCGCCAGTTGCTCAATCAATTCCGCTAATTCCCAGGTGCTACCAGAGGGCGCAGTCCCATGGTAGGCATTCACATTTTGGCCCAAAAGTGTTACTTCCCGGACGCCGCCATCGACTAGTTGTCGGCACTCCGTCAAAATCGACTCCACGGGGCGGGAATATTCGACGCCCCGTGTGTAGGGCACAACACA
>CAJWZI010000453.1 GCA_913049615.1 uncultured Alphaproteobacteria bacterium
TTATGCCCTATGGCAGCCCCGCTTTGGGTTTGGTGCGGGAGTCGCGGAAAAACACAGCGGTAATTTCGGAATACGGTATCGATCTAAGATCACCGCGTCTGGGCGTACGTTTAGTTGATGCGACAGCCTCGCCCATCGTGGACGCGCCGGAAAACATTTTGCTAATTTTGCGAGATAACAATATCGCCGCGAAAATGGACCGACAGTTGAGTCACCGTGGCTCGGCGCGGTCAGTGGCGGGTATGGCGGCTATGCTAGCTCACGAGGTCAAAAACCCTTTGAGTGGTATTCGCGGCGCAGCGCAATTGCTTGAACAAAACGCAAATACCGAGGATCTGGTTCTGACCCGTTTGATCTGTGATGAGACCGATCGCATTGTTAGCATTGTTGAACGTATGGAAATGTTCTCAAATAAACCGGCGGACCGACAGCCAGTGAATGTTCACCGGGTCCTCGAGCGTGTGCGCCAAGTGGCACAAAGCGGATTCGCTAAACATATCGGGTTCACTGAAAACTATGATCCTTCACTTCCATCGGTGCACGGCAATTTTGACCAGCTTGTGCAGGTTTTACTGAATCTGGTTAAGAACGCGGCTGAAGCGGCTCCCACCAAGAACGGCAAAATCATATTGAGTACGGCCTTCCGGCATGGCTTGCGCTTGACCGTGTCGGGTAGCCAAAGCCGGCTGAAACTACCCATCGAAATCGTCGTACAGGATAATGGTGCGGGCGTGGCTGACGATATTAAACCTTATTTGTTCGACGCCTTCGTCACAAACAAGACCCAAGGGTCCGGCCTGGGACTGGCTTTGGTGGCAAAATTGGTCGATGACCATGGCGGCACAGTGGAATGCGCCGATGTTACTAAAGGGGCACAATTCCGAATTATGCTGCCCATGGACACTAACTGAGAAATCAGAGTAGGGCGATGAGTAGAGGGACCATATTAATTGCAGACGATGATGGGGCTATCCGTACAGTGCTGGATCAGGCTTTAGGCAGGGCAGGATATGAGGTTAGGGCTACGGCAAACGCCGCTACTCTTTGGCGATGGATTGGCGATGGTCAGGGCGACCTAGTAATTACCGACGTGGTAATGCCAGACGAAAATGGCCTGGATCTACTGCCCCGGATAAGGAAAATTCGTCCCGAAATACCGATAATCGTCATGAGCGCCCAATCGACCATTATGACAGCAATCAAAGCAGCGGAGCGCGGCGCTTACGAATACTTACCCAAACCCTTTGATTTAAAGGAATTGATCAATGTGGTTCAGCGGGCTCTGACCGATAGCGAACACGTTATGCCCGGCGGCACATACATGGACGAGGGTGAGGAAAGCCTACCGGTAATCGGTCGCTCCCCGGCAATGCAGGAAATTTATCGTACTCTGGCGCGTTTAATGCAGAGAGACCTTACGGTAATGATTTCTGGCGAATCGGGGACCGGCAAAGAACTAGTAGCTCGAGCCCTGCACGACTATGGTAAACGGCGGAACGGGCCTTTCGTGGCTATCAACATGGCGGCAATACCGCGTGATCTGATCGAGAGCGAATTGTTTGGCCACGAGAAGGGCGCCTTCACTGGAGCGATAAACCGTAAACCAGGCCATTTCGAACTGGCTGAGGGAGGCACCCTGTTTCTGGACGAAATTGGCGATATGTCGGGAGACGCGCAATCCAGGTTGCTGCGGGTTCTGCAACAAGGAGAATACAACACGGTTGGAGGACGCACGCCCATCAAAACAGATGTGCGCATCATAGCCGCGACTAATCAGGATCTGCGGCAACAGATTGGTCGGGGTCTATTTCGCGAGGATTTATTTTACCGTTTGAATGTCGTGCCGATGCGTCTGCCGCCCCTACGCGAACGGACTGAAGACGTGCCCGATTTAGTTCGCCATTTCCTGGGTCGGGCGGAAGCTTCCGGGCTGCCAGCAAAACGCCTAAGTCGCGAAGCATTGGCAACTTTGCGTGATTATGACTGGCCAGGCAATGTGCGAGAATTGGAGAATTTGATCCAACGCTTGGTCGTCCTTTATCCAGAGGAGGTTATAGAAAAAACCGTAGTGGAGACGGAAATTCGGCCTACGGCTATTGCTGGGGAAGGGGCGGGGCTTGTGGGCAACGGTACTGTAAGTGGCGACAATATCAGCGCTTCGATGGAACTACATTTAGCTCGGTATTTTCAAGCTCATGGTAATAACCTACCGCCTGACGGTCTGTATGATCGGGTCCTACGCGAGGTCGAACGGCCCTTAATTCAACTCTGTCTTGCGGCCACCCGTGGTAATCAAATTAAGGCAGCGCAACTATTAGGCTTGAACCGAAATACACTTAGAAAAAAAATCAAGGAATTAGATATTCAGGTGGTGCGCGGCTTAAACTGATGCATAATTGCCACATATTCTCCGTGGTGCGAAACATTGATATAATAGCATTTGCGAGTAATGGG
>CAJWZI010000454.1 GCA_913049615.1 uncultured Alphaproteobacteria bacterium
AAGTATTGGCCAGTTAGGGCTTGTGCTTCCGTTCTACCCCATTTGGGCATTGGACAGATCTGCCGCCCCTGCCAGCAACCCTTTCCCACGGTCTGTCTATCCATCGTCTCGCCGCATTCGTCCTTGGCCACCTGCGCGGTGGTGCGGGGTTGGGAGATTGTCTCCGCTAATTTCATCCAATCTCGATACATTCAGAGCTATTGGAAGGTCTACACCGAAGGTCGTGAGAATGTCGAGAGGCGCCCAGATTCAAAAGTTTGGCGCATCGCTCGGACTATACTAATGAATGACAATGCCCACCGGGCTGAAGATTACGTCGCAGATCTCGACGGCAGCTTGAGTTTCTATTTCCTCTATTTCACGAATTTGTACCGTAACCGGAGCATCTTGACGATGCCCAAGCGCGACCTGAATGTAGCCGACAATAATCTAAAATTGGACTATGTCATCAGATCCATGGTGACTTTCGTTAATGTGGACTCGGCGTTAGATCAATTGGTCGCCCTTTGCGAGTCGTGGGGGCCTTTCAGCACCTTGTTGATGGTAGGGCACGATTGGGATGACAAGGCAATTTGGCACCAATCCATGACTTTGTTGGCCGAAGAAGTCATGCCATACCTGAACTAGCACTTGGAAAGCCTACCAACCGAGTAATTGGCAGGTGTCCAAGCGCAACGCTCTGGTCTTCGGGCTGTCCACCTTAATGCAGAAATGGCCTGCCGGCGCACTACTGGAGCCGCCCAGCCTGATTATGACGTCCCATGAACGCTGTCGGTTAACTCCCGACCCCGCCGTTATTGACCGCCATGCATTCTTATCTGAACCGCCGTTGGCAAATGGGCTTCGAACCAGGCGGCAACGTCCTCTAGCGCCGGGTGGGCAAACATGGCTACGAGTAGTCTCCACAGGCGTGGCATGTGTACCAGATAATCAGGTTTGCCCTGTTCCGCAAGCCGGTGGAACACCGCGATCACCCGCACGTGACGTTGCGCTGCCATGACCGCATAGGAGATATCAAATGTGTTCCGGTCCATGTCCGGAAAAGCCCTGGTATAGGTAGTCAAACAATCAACAGCTAATTGGTGGGGCACTGGCCAGCGGGCATCCTGTAACAAGGAGGCAAGGTCGTATGTTACCGGCCCGGTACCGGCATCTTGGAAATCTATTATACCGCAAGCCTTAACGGCCGGTCGTTTAGGCAGATGGATTAGATTTCCCGCGTGAAAATCTCGCAATAGTAGGGACTGGGGCACAGACGTGGCTTGTTCTAATGGATCTCGCCAAGCATCCTTAAATTTGGATCGTTTTAAAGGATTATCGGTTTGCCCGGGCCCATGGTCACAAAAAATCATAGTCTGTTCAATGAAGCGTTGGGTATCGAATACCGGCAGACGTGTTTTAGGTGCAAATTGCTGGTGCAAATGGATCAACGCATTCGTAGCCAGGCAATATAGAGGCGCCACCTCCACACCGGAACCCAACAACGCAGTAAATGTCTCATCGCCAAAATCTTCCTGCAAGATCAACCCTTGGGCGGGTTCAGCGGCGATGATACGAGGGGCCGATAGACCAATACTGGTGAGAATCTCAGCAATGGCAATGAATTCCGCGGCTAAGCCGTCGGCAGGTGATTGGGCCAACAGGGCCGTTTCACCGCCCCGTACGAGGCGAACATAACAGCGGTTGGAGGCATCACCGGTCAAAGGGATTCTTCGGGCCCCGCTCCAGCCGTGGAGGGCCAAAAACTGCTCGGCTAAGGCGCCGCTCACCAAGGCGCCCGCCACCGCTCGAACCCCGCACCCACGGCACGTAAACGCAGTTGTCGGTGGGTGTCTACCTTGGTCTCGATAAGGTAGATTTCAATCCGCCGCTCTGGCAACCAATCACCCAACCGGTCGGGCCATTCAATCAGGCTGATTCCGTCCGCCATGGCATCTTCAAAGCCCAGTTCAATGATCTCGTTGGGCTCATTCAGACGATACAGATCGAAATGCCAAATTGTGCCGGCCGCGGTGTCGTAGGTCAGAAGCAGATTAAACGTGGGGCTAGGAATTTCGTCCACGACGCCCAGGGCCCGTAGGAACCCGCGCGCGAACGTAGTTTTGCCGGCGCCGAGGTCGCCAAATAGGCAAATGACGTCACCGGGCTGACACAGTTCGGCCAGCTTACCAGCTGCCGCTGCGGTCGCAGCCGGGTCCGGCAGGGCGCGGTCATGGATCACGAATTTGTTCAGGACCAATCCCCATCACCCGTGGCGGCAGATGATTGCGCCGTGCCTCGTTTCAGCGACGAAAGGAACGTGGACTTGCTGTCGTGGCCAAAGGTAAATACGAGCGTCACCCGGCTGGCATGCAATTCCACAATGCGCTGTACCAATGACAGGCCCGGCAAGACGGTAGCAACGTTGCCGACCTGCTTTAGCTGGCGGGTACACTTCCGCC
>CAJWZI010000455.1 GCA_913049615.1 uncultured Alphaproteobacteria bacterium
TGGTAATTTCAAAATAGGTAATGGCCTCGCCGTCATTAGCCGCTTCGCAGGCCGTCAGGACATCGATCAGATGCTCATCAGATATAAATTCACCTGCCAGCCGGATACGTTCGTTGAAGCGAATTAGGTGGGGGGATGTCATGACGTGAACCGGGCGATCCGAGGCCTCCAACGCGGCGCGCATGAATGCGATGGTGGAACCTTTGCCGTTGGTGCCAGCAACGTGCACGATGGGCGGCAGGTGACGTTCAGGATGGCCTAGACTGGCTAGCAAACGTTGCAGACGGCCCAAGGACAAATCAATCAGTTTGGGGTGCAGTTTGAACAGCCGGGCCAAGATTTCCTCTGCCGGCGCGGGGCCGACTTCAGGGCGTGCCGCCAGGCCCATCTGGATCGGCTCTCTGTTCTAGTTCAATGGGCAAGGGGATTTCAAAATCGACTTGTGGCAGATTGATAACATCACCGGTCGGCGGCCGGTTGGCCAGCAGTTCAATAACTCGGATTAAGGTTTCCCGCAACTTATGGCGGTGCGCCACCATGTCTAGCATGCCATGTTCTAACAAAAATTCTGCCCGCTGAAACCCCGCGGGCAACCGTTCCTTAATGGTATTTTCAATCACCCTTGGACCGGCGAAACCGATCAATGCCCCCGGTTCTGATATTGCGATATCACCTAGCATGGCGTAACTGGCTGTGACGCCGCCCGTTGTTGGATCGGTCAAAACGGAGATGTAGGGTTGACCGGATTCCTGAAGCATCTGCACAGCAATGGTTGTCCTCGGCAATTGCATCAGTGACAAAATACCTTCTTGCATGCGGGCTCCGCCCGCGGCAGCGAAAATGATCAGCGGAGCATTTTGGAATACGGCCAGTTTAGCCGCTGCGATTATGGCCTCCGCCGCACCTTGGCCCAACGAGCCACCCATGAACGAGAAGTTCTGCACTGCTATCACAGCGGCATGCCCGCCTAACTTACCGTGGGCGACTACGACGGCATCCTGTTGCCCAGTTTTGCTCCGAGACTCCTTGAGGCGGTCGGTATACTTCTTTTCGTCACGGAATTTTAGGGGATCTACAGCAACTTCCGGCAATTCGATCGTGATGTATTCACCGCCGTCAAACAGATGCGGAAACCGGTCATCTGGACTCATACGAAGGTGATGGTCGCAGTGTTGACAGACGAATTGCCGTGCCTTGATTTCCTTGTGATGGATCATTTGGCCGCAACCAGGACATTTCGTCCATAGATTATCAGGAACTTCCCGCTTTCGTACCAGGGCTTGTAATTTCGGCCGGACAAAATTGCTGAGCCAATTCAAGATGCTGCTCCTTTCTCCGCCGCCGCGACACCCGCCGCCAATTCGCGGGTCAAACTTAACACAGTATCGACTGTCGCCTCGGTGGCGGAACCATCATCGCCTAGACTTTCGTGCACAGCATCAGTGAAGGCCGTGCCAACCACGGCACCGTCGGCCAAAGCAGCAATGCCCTTGGCCTGTTCCGGCGTACGAATACCAAAGCCAACCGCAATGGGTAGGTCCGTGTGCCCGCGAATGCGAGCCACGGCATTGCCTACGGCAGGGACATCTGCGGACCCTGCTCCCGTAATTCCAGTGTAGGAAACGTAATAAACAAAGCCCGAGGTATTGGCCAGGACCACCGGTAGGCGTTGATCGTCTGTGGTGGGTGTCGCCAGGCGGACAAAGCTAAGGCCCGCCGCCAAAGTTGGCAGGCATAACTCCTTGTCTTCCTCAGGAGGCAGGTCGACTATAATAAGGCCATCTATGCCGGACTCCGCCGCTACTTTGAGAAAGGCTTTGACACCGAATATATGGATGGGATTGTAATAACCCATGAGGATAATAGGTGTGTCCGTGTCCTGATGGCGAAATTCGGCAACCATGGCTAAAGTCTTTTTCAAGGTGATGCCGGCCTTCAAGGCTCGCAACCCGGCGACCTGTATTGAGGGGCCGTCCGCCATGGGGTCAGTAAAGGCCATGCCTATTTCGATGATGTCAGCACCGGCACTAGGAAGCCCGGCTAGAATTTTAGCAGAGGTCTCCAGGTCAGGGTCGCCTGACATAACATAGGTGACCAGGGCGGCGCGACCCTCGTCTCGTAGCTTAGCAAATCTGGCTTCTATCCGAGCGGTTCCAGTGCTCATTTCTATACACCCAGCAATTTAGCCACGGTGAAAATGTCTTTGTCACCCCGCCCGCACATATTCATGACGATTATATGGTCCTTGTGCAAATCCGGTGCAATCGTGGCCACATGGGCCAGTGCATGAGCCGGTTCCAATGCTGGAATGATCCCTTCTAGACTGCTGCACAGTTGAAACGCCTTCAAGGCCTCCGTGTCAGTAGCGGAGACATATTTCACCCGCCCCACGTCGTTCAGCCAGGCATGTTCCGGGCCGATACCTGGATAATCCAGACCT
>CAJWZI010000456.1 GCA_913049615.1 uncultured Alphaproteobacteria bacterium
CCAGCGGGCCAGCGCTGGCGCATCCAGAGGGTCAGTCAAACCCGCCTGCAGCCGCTCTACCCCAGCCCAGGCGATCATGGCACCGTTGTCGGTACACAATGCCGGGGGTGGCGCAACTAACTGCAAACCTACTTCCCCGCACAGCTTGTTCAAACGTTGCCGCAAATGCTTATTCGCGGCCACGCCGCCGGCGATCACCATACAGTCAAGGTTGGGAATTTTTTGCCGCGCCATGGCGACCGCATTATACGCCCGATCAACGATCACATCGCCCACCGCCTTCTGAAAACTGGCCGCGACATCACCAACTGCGAGGTCGGGGTTACCTTCCAATATCCGGCGCAGGGCAGTCTTGAGGCCCGAAAATGAAAAATCACACCCTGCCCGCCCGACCATAGGGCGCGGCAGGGGAACCGCTTTATCATCGCCTTTTTCGGCTGCTACCTGAATGGCTGGGCCACCAGGAAAGGGTAGACCAAGCATTTTACCCGCCTTGTCGAATGCTTCGCCCACGGCATCATCGATGGTGGTGCCCAGCCGGCAGTATTGTCCCAAGCCTTCGATCAACAACAACTGGCAATGACCGCCGGAAACCAGCAGCAGCAAATAGGGAAAATCAATGTCGTCCGTTAACCTCGCGGTTAAGGCATGACCTTCCAGATGATTGATAGCCAGCAGCGGCTTTGCAATGGCGGCGGCAATAGCTTTGCCTGTGACCAGGCCCACCATGACACCACCGATCAAACCAGGCCCGGCCGTCGCTGCTACGCCGTCCAGATCACTGAATTTTAGGCCAGCAACCTCCATAGCGTCGCGGATTAGCCCGTCAATATGCTCCACATGGGCACGAGCAGCGATTTCTGGCACCACACCACCATAGGGACGGTGATCTTCCGTTTGACTCAGCACGATGTTGGATCGGATTCGCCGTTGGTCGTCTACAACGGCGGCCGCAGTCTCATCACAGGAGGTTTCGATTCCCAATACGATCATGAATTGTCACTAAATGCTTGCGTGAAACACTTAGAAGCCCTAGCACCGCGTTTATGAACCCGCAAGATAAACTCCAGGCCAAAATTCGAATTGGGACCCGAGGCTCCCCCCTGGCACTGGCCCAAGCGGAGGAAGTCAAATCCCGACTTTTAACGGCCCATCCCAACCTGAGCGAAACAGACGTGCTGATTGTCGTCATTACCACTTCCGGGGATAGAATCCAGAGCAAACCTCTGCGTGAATTTGGTGGCAAGGGCCTATTCACTAAGGAGATAGAGGAAGCCCTGCTGGCTGGCGAAATTGATCTGGCGGTTCATTCGATGAAAGATGTGCCAACGGAACTGCCCGCGGGCTTGGTTATATCTACCTTTTTACCCCGTGAGGATCCCCGCGACGGGTTCCTTTCACCCCTTGCAAGAAGCCTCGAGGACCTACCCCAGAACGCTACTGTGGGCTCGTCCTCTCTGCGCCGGGTAGCGCAGATCCGCAATACCCGTCCCGACCTGCGGGTAGTGGATTTTCGGGGTAACGTTAACACCCGCATTCGCAAACTGTCGGAGGGCGTCGCGGATGCTACGCTTTTAGCCTGCGCCGGGTTAAACCGCTTGAACATGTCCGACCTAATTACCACACCCGTGCCGGTAGAAAAAATACTGCCGGCGGTAGCCCAGGCGGTGATCGGTTGCGAAATTAGGTTAGATGATCAATCTACGGCGGATATTCTCGCACCCCTGCACCATGATGAAACCGCCCACTGTGTGGCGGCGGAACGCGCCTTGCTCTCTGCCCTAGATGGTTCCTGCCGCACACCCATAGCCGCCCTGGCTACCCTAGCAGGAGAACACTTAAGCCTAAGGGCACAAATCCTTCGGGTTGACGGCAGCGAATGCCTGGACGCGACCCGCCGAGGCCCCGTCGCACAAGCGACCGATATGGGTCGTGATGCCGGGGAGGAGCTACTTTCTCGCGCCGGACCTGGCTTCTTCCCTAGTGAATGATGAAATGCGCCTAATCCTGACTCGACAACGCTTGGATTCAGAAATTTTAGCCCAGCGTCTAACGGCCATGGATCATTCCGTCCTAATCGAACCAATGTTGACTATTCACCCTTGCCCCGATACCAAACTGGAACTTGACCAGGCGGCGGCCATCCTACTGACTTCGGCTAACGGCGCGCGGGCGCTGGCCTGCCATACTGCGGACCGACAATTGCCGGTACTTTGCGTCGGCGATGCCACAGCACACGCAGCACAAGACGCCGGTTTCAAAAATATCTCCTCCGCCAACGGTGATGTCACAGCGCTGGCGGCGTTAGCAAGGCAACGTGTAAATCCCAGCGACGGCGCCCTGGTACATGTCGCCGGCAGCTCCGTGGCCGGCGATCTGGCGGGGGATCTGACCGCCCACGGATACCAGGTGCAACGAGCAATTTTGTACCGG
>CAJWZI010000457.1 GCA_913049615.1 uncultured Alphaproteobacteria bacterium
GAAGAACGTTTGGGTAAATCCATGCTCACCCGTCAATTTCTTGATCGGTTGTGGGTTGACACCCTCGATCTTCATAGGTGCGAGGAAATAGCTGAGCCCTTCGTATTTTGTGTTGGTCTGATTATCCGTTCGAGCCAAAAGGATGATGTAATCGGCATAGGCTCCAAGAGACGTCCAAATCTTGGAGCCATTTAAAACAAATTCATCGCCATCACGTAATGCACGCAATTGCGCATTGCCCAAGTCCGAACCATGGTCGGGTTCAGAGAAACCCTGACACCAAATATCTTCAGCGCTAAGAATACGTTTGATATACGCCTGCTTCTGACTTTCGCTTCCCATGTCCAGGATCAACGGACCGGCCCAGTTCAAGCCGATGGTGTTGGTCATGAAGGGCACGTTTTGGTGCATCATGACTGCCGTGGCTATATCCTGAAATGCCTGATCAACACCGCCGCCACCAAATTCCTTTGGCCAGGTCAGACCTAGATAACCGGCCTCGTAGACCTTTCGTTGCCAGTCGCGCAGAAACTCGAACTGCTGATCTGTGCCAACTTCCATAAAACTTTGCGGCAACAAAAATCCGGGATCGCGGGGGTCGTTCTCCTTGAACCAAGCCTCCGCCTCCGCCTGAAAATCTTCCAATTCATTTTGTGTCACACTCATGTTCGGATCTCCTATGCCGCCGTCCGGATGCCAGAAAAAGCGGCAATCTTCCACTGATTGTCTCGGTTTTGTAAAATATAGAAGGCTTCGACGTACTCGATGGGACTATCGTCCTCCCGCATACGAGTCGCGGTAATCGCGACATGGGCCCTAGTTTCATCTATATGCATTACGACATATTCTGCATTGCTGTGATGAAAATCCATCGCAACACGCAGCTTTTGCGGATCGAATGGATAGCGCTCTCGCATCTGCACATTGTCCTCCGTGACATACGCCACCGGCAGGTGAACGTGTTTTTGTATATCTTCCCGCGTTCCGTGCTCCAAGGCCCCCTGATAGGCATGCAGTACAGCCAAAACTTCGGTGACCAACACATCACGCCTGGACATCTACAAACTCCCTTAATTTCACCATCTCTGCTGCTTCTAAGATAACTGGACGAACCATGTTTGGCCACGTCGGCAGGATCTGACGTAATGTGTCAACGTGGAAAAATTAATTAATATGTCAGTTTATAATTCGACTGACATCCGCTATGTGTTGTGCCCATTGGTTGCCCTCACAAACCAAGGCCTCAGGCAAATGTCGATGCCGGCATTAGGCGAAAATAGCCCCCTAATTCTAGTCCGCCGCCGTTGCGCACTTGGGCCACCGGGGGTACAAGACTCCGTAGGGTTCAGACTCGAAATGGGACACCATCCGGAAAGGAAAACAAGAATGGCACGGAGTAGGATCGCATTAATTGGGGGCGGTAACATCGGTGGCACCCTGGCTCATATAGCGGGCCTAAAGGAAATGGGTGATGTGGTGATGTTCGACATTGTCGACGGTTTGCCCCAGGGAAAGACCCTCGATCTTGCTGAATCCTCGCCGGTTGAAGGCTTCAATGCCCGCCTTTCCGGCAGCAGCAAATACACAGCGATCAAGGGGGCCGATGTCATAATTGTCACCGCTGGCATTGCGCGCAAACCAGGCATGAGCCGAGACGATCTTTTAGGTATCAACATTAAGGTTATGCAGCAGGTGGGCGAGGGCATCAAAAAATACGCTCCCAACGCCTTTGTCATTTGCATAACCAATCCACTCGACGCAATGGTATGGGTGTTGCGAGAAAAATGCGGCTTGCCCACAAATAAAGTGGTCGGCATGGCCGGCATTTTGGACAGCGCGCGGTTCCGCTATTTTCTGGCGGAAGAGTTTAATGTTTCGGTTCAAGACGTAACTGCCTTCGTCCTCGGCGGCCACGGGGACACTATGGTTCCCCTAGCACGATATTCCACCGTCGCTGGTATTCCCTTACCCGACTTGGTGAAGATGGGTTGGACGACCAAGGAACGCCTTAATAGCATTATTCGGCGTACACGGGACGGCGGGGCGGAAATCGTCTCTCTTCTAAAAACAGGGTCAGCCTTTTATGCGCCGGCCTCCGCCGCCATTCAGATGGCAGAGAGTTACTTAGGAGATCAAAAACGGGTGCTACCCTGTGCAGCGCATCTGACAGGCCAGTATGGCGTCAAGGACATGTATGTGGGCGTACCTGTAGTGATCGGTGCCAAGGGAGTAGAACGCATCGTCGAGATAGACATGAACAAGTCTGAAAAAAGGGCTTTCGACAATTCAGTAAAGGCGGTCAAAGACCTGATCGCTGTCTGCAAGAAGATTGACCCCTCCCTGGCCAGGAAAAAGCGGGCCACAGCACAACGACGAGCCAAAAAATAGTCGGCGGCAACAATCG
>CAJWZI010000458.1 GCA_913049615.1 uncultured Alphaproteobacteria bacterium
CGGGCACTATTGGCGGAGGCGCCCTGGAATGGGGGGCGATTGCGATGGCGCGAGCCGCCATCACGAAAACCCAAACCGACGGATTTGGTCCCACTTTGCGCCAATCACAACAGGCCCTGGGGCCAGATCTGGGGCAATGCTGCGGTGGTTCTGTATCATTGTTGCTGGAGGTTTTTGAACCGGATCGACTGGCGGAACTGAGCGTCTTGGCCGAGGCTGAAAAGGCGGGTGCCTTTGAAACGGAAAGCAAAATAAAGGTGTTGCAGGTCGAGCGGTCAGTCATTGCCGCCGGTCATCCCGCTCGCGAAGGATGGTTCAGGGAACAATTCGGCGCTAATAAACAGACGTTGGCCCTATTCGGCGCCGGCCATGTGGGCAGAGCTTTGATGCTAGCCCTGGCGCCGCTGGATTTCAGAGTGGTCTGGATTGATCCCCGCGCCAACGCCTTTCCCGAAGTGGTGCCGGGAGACGTGGTCACCACCCAATCACTGGACCCGGTCGGTGAATTGCAAGGTTTGCCGGATGATGCCTTCATCCTGGTTATGACCCACAGTCATGCCCTAGATTTTGATCTGGTCAGTGCTGCTCTCTTGGAGCGGCGATTCGCCTATGTGGGTCTGATTGGCTCGGACACCAAGCGGGCACGGTTCCGCCGAAGGCTGCGGCAGGCGGGATTGGCGGACAAGGATATTGAGAAAATGGTATGTCCCATCGGCATTCCCGGCATCCAATCCAAACAGCCCAACGCCATCGGTGCATCGGTAGTTGCGGACCTGCTATGCAGGGTGGAACAATGCGCCAGCGTACGGAACAACAAGCAACAATCGTTGAAGCGTGCCGGGAGGGTTGCCAAGGGTGAACAATACGGGTGAATTCCTGTTAGAGGCGCGCAATATCACCAAGGTATTTGGTGCGTTGCGGGCCAATGACGATGTCACTCTATCCCTGAAACGAGGCGAAATTCACGCTTTACTCGGTGAAAACGGCGCCGGGAAATCCACCCTGGTGAAAATTATCTATGGCTCTCTGCAGCCAACTTCGGGCGAATTGTACTGGAAGGGACGGCGGGTCACCGTGCCCAATCCTGCTGCTGCGAGGGAATTGGGCATCGGCATGGTGTTTCAGCATTTTTCTCTATTTGAATCCTTGACGGTAACCGAAAACATTGCCCTAGCCCTGCCGCCGGACGCGAAAATTGAGGGTATGGCCGGGCGCATCGAAAAGGTGTCCGATGACTACGGCCTGCCCCTGCGGCCCGATGCTCTGGTGGCTGATTTGTCCGTGGGTGAGCGCCAGCGCATCGAGATCGTGCGTTGCCTGTTGCAAGAACCACACCTGTTGGTCATGGATGAGCCCACTGCCGTGCTGACACCGCAAGAGGCGGGTCAACTGTTCGTCACTTTGGAGCGGCTGGCTAATGAAGGCTGTGGCGTTTTGTATATTTCCCACCGCTTGGAAGAGGTGAAGCGCCTTTGTCATGATGCGACCATTTTAAGGCACGGCAAGCTGGTTTCTCGCGTTGACCCGCAGCAGGAAACGGCTGCCTCCCTGGCCGCCCTTATGGTGGGTACCGAGGTGGCGGTGGTTAGGTTGGACAGAGGGGCGACTCCCGGGGCTCCGTTGCTTGAGTTAAATGATTTGTCCATGCGGACGGACGATCCTTTCGGGGTGGCTTTGAAGAACATCAATCTGTCGGTCCGGTCTGGCGAAATCGTGGCCGTGGCGGGCGTCGCGGGCAACGGACAAGGTGAATTCTTCGGCGCCTTATCCGGTGAGGTCGTCAGTACGAACAAAGACGCCGTGAAAATCGGCGGCGCGGCTTCCGGTCGGGAAAACATCACCCAGCGCCGTCGCCGGGACGCTGCCTTCGTGCCCGAGGAACGCATCGGTCATGGCGCGGTCCCAAACTTTACCCTCTCGGAAAACGTGGTGCTGACCCATCACGCGGTGGGTGAGGCCGTCGTGCGCAAGGGCCTGATCAATAGCGATGCTGCCCAGAACGTTAGTTCCAACGTGATCGAACTGTTCGACGTTCGCAAAGGCACGCCAGACCCAGAGGCGCAATCCTTGTCGGGCGGCAACCTGCAAAAGTTCGTCGTGGGACGGGAAATGGCCCTGCGGCCGAAGGTTTTGGTGGTCAATCAACCAACCTGGGGTGTGGATGCGGGCGCTGCGGCATTGATACGGCAGGCCTTGATAGATTTGGCGCGTAGCGGCTCTTCCGTGCTGGTGATCAGCCAGGACCTGGACGAAATATTTGAGGTCGCCGACCGGATCGCCGTGATCTCCCGCGGTGAATTGTCGGAAGCCTATCTTTCAGAAGAGCTCAACCTGGAGCAGATCGGCCTGCTCATGGCGGGTGTGCATGAAAAAAGCGCGAACGAGGGTGCTCCA
>CAJWZI010000459.1 GCA_913049615.1 uncultured Alphaproteobacteria bacterium
ATAAGATTTTGATGCTTTGCTTCCAAATTGGTGCAGTGGAAGCTAACCAGGATTTAAAGCGTGGTCGCGATCTCTTCGGAAAATAGCCGCATTGATGTATCGGTATTTTCCACTGCGACGGTGTTAAATTTCCCCTGCAGAAGTTCTCCTCGTAGCGGGTACTATCCGCTCATGATGCGGAAAGGAACCGAGTTTTTCTGGTTAGGTGACTTTAGTGGCTATGTGATCGAGGGTCAGGGCGAGTGACTAACGGTTGGATCAGGTCCGTATCTGTTTTCACCCTCCGTTCCCTCCAAGCAACAGAAAACAAGAAGCCAAATCAGGCCAATAAGGGGAATGAAATAACGGAGAATAAACCATCCGCTTCAATTAGTGTCATGAAGTCTTCGGCAGGCCACTGATAACACTGGAATGGTTATTATAAGCCCAGAATTGCTGAATGTTGACTTCACCTGAGCCTCAAAATTGCCAAAGTAGTCATCGGAATCAAACGTAATTCCAGTAACATCAATAACGCCGGTAGCGAACAATAAGATGGACAAAACGAGGGATGATAACCAAAACTCGGTTCTAGATGCTCTACCCGAAAATAATACATACCTTTTTAATAAGTCATTAAAGGAGGTCGGCATCGTTGTCCTTTAGAGCTAGCTGTGGCGTCGATACTGTATCGAAATTGAAACTGCCAGCCGAAAACTCTGAAGCCAACGCCCCATGCCCTCGCCGTGGTGCGAGAGTGCCGCCCGCATTCGTTCACGGCCATTACCAGTAGCAGTTAAACCGCAGCAATATTGATTGTTGGCTTCTTCGTGGTCCATTTGGCAAATTTTCTAGACCGCCATATATGTTTGATATTCTGCCGCCCACGCGACGGTAATAACCTATTCTGTCGGGATGTAACCCTCTCCAATTGCTGGGCGGTTGACCCCAAGTCCAGGCAGTTCCCAAACTCCGGCGCCCGGCGGATTCAAATCACCCCCTATATTCGCATCAATGAGATATGGTTTGCCGCTGGCGATACCGGCGCGGATAACGTCGCCGAGATCATCCGGACGATCAATTGAGACGCCCTCTACGCCGGCTGAACGTGCCATCGCGGCGAAATCGGGGTTGTATGGTTTGCCACTCTCTGGATGATGGAAGTCGGTCGCAAGCTGGCGGTTGTCCAGATAGCCCCTCTGCAATCCCCGAATTGACCCATAGGCATAATTATTCCAGACAACCCAAACGGCAGGTATGTCGTATTCGACTGCTGTACCCAGCACATTCGCGTGCATAAAGAAGGCTCCATCGCCGCAGACTGAAACTGCCGGGCGATCGGGGGCGGCGAGTTTGGCGCCAAGCACGCCCGCGACCCCAAAGCCCATTGGGCCGAAACCCATGGCGCCGATCAGGGAGTCGGGTCGAGTTGGTTTGCAAAACTGTAAAAGCCAATTGTGATGGACGCCGATGTCGCTGACCAGAATAGCGTCTTCCGGTAAGGCTTTGTCAATCTCAACCGCAGCCCGCTGTGGATTGATCGGTGTTGATTCATCCATCATCCCAGGAGCGACGAACGTATCCCACTTCTCGCGGTAGGTGTCGATGTCGGCCAGCCATTTCCGTCTCGGCTCTATCGGTTCCGAAGAGATCTCGCGCGTGTTAAGTTCGGCCAAAAGTTGACGCAGGAATGTACGTACATCCGCCATAAGACCCAGGGTGACCGGATAGTTGCGACCGATCTCCTCCGGATCAATGTCGGCATGAATCAATTTAGTGGGTGGAATTGTGAAAGAATATCCCGGCAGCCAGGAACTCGAGGTACGATCATCGAAGCGTACGCCAAGGGCAAGCAAGACGTCCGCTTGCCGGCAAGCATGATTAGCCTGATAGGTCCCGCCACGCTGAACAAGGCCGAGAGACAGCGGATGCTCCACCGGGATTGCACCCAGCCCACTGGCGGACGCCGCCACAGGTATTCGAAGCCTTTCCGCCAAAGCCAGTAATTCCGCCGCCGCACGGCCGTATCGAACGCCTTGTCCGACAACTATAACCGGACGCTCGGCGGCGAGCAGCATATCGACAGTTTTGACAACGCCTTCGGGATCCGCGCCGCAGCGCGAGGAAATGTTGCGGCTCCATTCTTCGGGCCTGGGTGTTTCCTCGGCGGCGGCCTCTTTAAATATATCGAAGGGTACGTCGAGGACCACAGGTCCGGGCCGCCCAGTGACCATGGTCTTCCAGGCTTGGCGAACCATGAGTGGGACCTGCTCCCCCCGTGTGGGCTGATAGACGCGTTTGCAATAGGCTTGCACTGTCGATGGGAAATCCGCTTGGTAATGGCGATAGAGTTCCTGAAAGGCACCACGGCTGAACTGACTGGTCGACACATTGCCGGTGATTGCAAGAAAGGG
>CAJWZI010000460.1 GCA_913049615.1 uncultured Alphaproteobacteria bacterium
AGCTGGGTAGATCCTTTGGTTGTGGCAGCTGTCAGATCAGACTGCGCTGAAGGGATGGGAGAGTTGGTCTGCGGGAGAGATTGATGTTTAGCTAGATGCCTGTGTTCCCGAATTAACTGATTTCCCGTCTGACAATTTCCGCACCCTTAACCATGGCCTGCAACTTTCCGAAAGCTACGTTTCGAGGTAGATACTTCATGCCGCAATCCGGCGCCGCGATCAGTCGATCGGAATCGATGTGGCGGAGGGCACCGCGGAGCCGGTTGGCAATAATCTCCGAAGTCTCCACGTTCTGATCCCCAAGATCAACGACGCCGAACAACACTTTTTTGTTAGGTAATTTTTCTAGAATTGAGGGGTCTAGGCTAGGTTCTGCGGCCTCGATGGAGATCGCCGATGCGGTACACTTATCAAGTTCAGGTAGAAAGGAATAGCCGGACGGTTTGTCGCTGACCACATAGGCGTAACCAAAGCAGAGATGAACCACCGTCGTGCCCGAAATGCCTTCCAATGCTTTGTCGATAGCTGCGACGCCAAAACGATTAGATTCGATTGGATGAGCCTGCATGTGTGGTTCATCGATTTGGATCACGTTGGCGCCGGCGTCTTTCATTTCGTGGATTTCTTCATTAACCGCGGTCGCATAGGCCATGATCAGGGCCTCTTGATCACCATAATGTTCGTCCGCGGCCATCTTGGCCATGGTGAAAGCACCGGGAATGGTGATCTTTATGGGTTTTTCTGTGTGGGCCCGCAAGTAGGCCACATCGCGCACTTGAACAGGCTCCTTACGCCTAATTGGTCCAACCACGCGTGGTACAAGGGTGGGCTTCCCGGTACGGCCGGGCACTGTCGCTGGATTATCCACATCGATGCCTTCCAGGGCGTTGGCAAAGCGGTTGAAATAACTCTCCCGGCGGACTTCACCATCCGAGACGATATCAATGCCGGCTCGTTCCTGGTCATGCAGCGCCACCAATGTGGCGTCGTCTTGGGCTTCTTCCAGCAGTTTTTCTGCGGGCCGCCAGACATCCCGCATGCGTATGCGCGGGGGTCCGCTACCTAATAAAATATCCTTATGGACCAGCCAATCGGGCTGTGGATAGCTGCCGACCAGGGTCGTGGGTATCAATGGTAGCGTCATCGCCGTCTCCTGCGAGCTTCGAGATAGTGATCTCGGGCGTTACACTTTGACAGCGTAGGTGGGTTAGATAGGCTAAGCAATGCTGTTGAAACATAGTGTTCTGCTATGATGAAAGGCAAAGAATTGGCGATTGCTGATCGCAATTTTAATATTAAAATATGGCCGCAACTCGCCATCCAATTCTTTAGAGAATTTGTCGCGGGATGATAAAGTCCGAAAGGCCTATCTAGGCGGTTAAGAAACCACAAGTAGAGGCAGCAGTGAGATGACGAATATCGGCCAGTTTGAAATAAGTCGCGTAATCGAAAGCCAGGGGCCGTTTCTCGAGTTACAGTCGTTTTTTCCCGACGCGGAGATGGACGTTGTTGAAGCCAATCGTGATTGGCTTATGCCACGTTACGTCGAACCCAAAACGTTCAAAATCATGTTGACCATACAGTCCTATATCTTGCGTACTCCGCACCACACTATCCTGGTAGATACCTGTGTCGGCAACCATAAGGACCGTCCCGGCCGGGACATGTTCCATCAATTGGACTTGCCATATCTAGCGGACCTTGCTGAAGCCGGAGTGCGGCCGGAAGAGGTCGATTTCGTGCTCTGCACTCACCTTCACGTGGATCATGTGGGCTGGAATACGAAACTATTGGATGGCCGTTGGGTTCCCACCTTCCCAAATGCCAAATACATTTTTGCCCGTAAGGAATACGAATTCTGGGAGCAGCGGCATGTCGACGGGACCGAGGGTCCGGTGCCGAACGTCTATGATGACAGTGTCTTGCCGGTGATGGAGGCTGGCCAGGCCGTGCTGGTGGACATGGATCATCAAATTGATGACGGCCTTTGGTTCGAACCGGCACCCGGGCATACAGCCGGTAACGTGGTTCTGAATTTGCAGTCAAAGGGCGAGAGTGCAGTACTGTCCGGCGATGTGATGCATCATCCAATTCAATTAGTGCGACCTGAATGGTCCAGTCGTGCCTGCGAGGACCGCGCGCAATCTGCTGCTACCCGACAGGCCCTCATCGAACGCTATGCGGATACCGACACCTTTATAGCGCCGGCGCATTTTGCTTCACCCACCATCGGGCATATCATCTCTAAAGGTGATGCATTCGGATATCGTTTAATTTCGGACTAGTGGCACTTGTAGTCCACAGCCGGAGCAGGGGTCGTTAATTTTGGAAAATTCGACCGGTAAATTTGGTCATGAGCCGCTGCTATCTAAAGAGGTAGTGTTGGATAAA
>CAJWZI010000461.1 GCA_913049615.1 uncultured Alphaproteobacteria bacterium
CCCATACCAAGGCCGAGACGGTTATCTCAAAAAGTAACTTGCCGTTGCTAAATAAGGCTGTGGGGGGCCAGGCTCTGAGAGCAGATCTGAAATCCACCTCGTTACAATTGGCAACCCTGATGATTGTGCCCAGCCCGAAACTAGACTGGCCGTCGCAACGCCGGTCCAGCCAGCAGGAACTACTTGATTTATCTTTGACGGAACTGCGCGGCGGCAAGGCGGCTTTGCCGCCGGTATATTTGAACCGATTTCCCGCGGACCTAACGTCGCTGAATTCCCCTCAGTTGCGCAAGGATATTTTCATTAAGACCGTTTTGCCGCTTGTCTTGCGTGCTAATTCCGAAGTGCGGCTGGAAAGGCAACGCATGCTGGCTCTGATACAGCGATCTCAGGAAAATTCTGCGGCTGACGACCTAACGCCGCCGGAACGGGCCTTTTTGGCGCGTTTGGCTGCGGAGTATGAAGTGCCCGAAACGGATCTCGCCGAATTGCGCCAACGCGTGGACGTGGTGCCAGCATCCCTGGCCCTGGCTCAGGGCGCCGAAGAATCAGGCTGGGGAACGTCGCGATTTGCGCGCCTTGGTAATGCGGTGTTTGGCCAACGCACTTTCCGGAAGGGGACAGGTTTAGTGCCTCTGCGCCGAGAACAGGGACAACGCCATGAGGTCAAGGCCTTCAATAACCTGTATAGATCCGTGCGGGCCTATGTCTGGAATTTGAACACCCATTTGGCCTATGAAAAGTTCCGCGAGAAACGTGCCTCGTTCCGTAATGGCGGTTTGCCGCTGGATGGATATGCCTTGACGGGTACCTTAGATAGGTATTCCGAACGTGGTCAGAATTATATTAGAACAATTCGCATCATCATACGGCACAACCGGCTGGACGAGTTCGACGATATGCGTCTGTTGTTAGACGCCGGGGCCAGACAACCCTCGTAAGTTCACCCTTCATTTAATATCTTGATTCTGCATCTCAGGATCAAGGTGTCGGAATAAAAAATTGTCTGCCGAACCAACGCCAACGGTTGCCGTTGGCCTGGAGGGTGCAATTGATTCGCCCGCGACCAGCGGCGAACGGCTTCTCTAACCGGACTTCGAAACGGCGGGCGCCCAGGCGTTCAATTCGCGCTGCGCCTGACATATTGGAGGCGAAACAGGCTAGGAGATTAAGGCCATCGATGCCAGCGGCGACGGTAAAGCCAAAATTGGGGGGATTATTGCCCCGAATGACGGTATCGGCGGGTAATACGTCGGAGACCGGTAGTGGCAGACCGTTGCCGGCCAGGCGAAAACGTTCCACACTGCCGAAACTTTCATTCATGGCAAACCGCGGCAAACCAAATATATCCTCGCCGCTATGGGCAACGCCGGAATGCTGTCCAAAAGCGGCAATAAAGCCGGCTGCCCGCGCGGCTTGTTTTTCCCGGCTGCCGAATTCGCCATAGGGATAAGCAAGCAAATCCGGCGCGAATCCCAGCTCAGCGCGGAATCGCGCATTGGAACGCGCGAGTTCTTCGTCGAGTCTAGCCTGCGTCACTGCCGGCAGGTGGGGATGACTGCCAGTCTGACTGCCGATGGTCACTCCCGCTGCCGCCAAGGCCCGCAGCTGTCCCCAGGACAGATAGCCTGGCCGCTTGGTGTCGATGGCATCTGTAGCAACGAATAGGGTGAAGGGCAATCCAGCTTTCTTTAGCAATGGCCACGCCTTGTCGTGAACAGACAAGAAGGCGTCATCGACGCTCAAGGCAATTGCCCTGTCCGGCAAGGTTTCCTTGTGCCGGAATGCAGCTACAATTTCAGCCAGAGGCATGACCTCGTAGCCACCGCCCTGGATTTCGTCCAAATGAGCTTTGAACTGTTCCATTCGGATGTTGGTGGATGGATAGCTGCTTTCGCCAAAACGGTGATACATGAAAACCACAGCCGAAGAAATCAATTCGTCCGCTAGGGCAGTGGGTGAGCAGGTTAGACAACAGAAATAAAACAGGAGGGCCATACATCCACGCCTCGGCGCGCCGTAGCGTTGGACTTGATCCTGAAAGAGATTAAATTTTCCTCGCATACAAGTCACGATACGTATGATAGATGTGTTTGAAGTATTTGGCCAATAGGCCTAAGTCTTTTGGCCCATCGATTTGTGCGGTCCTAGGCTAGGCGATATTGGGAGATGGCAATGAGCAGAATAGCAAACGACAACACCATTAGCACAGGCTGCCGTTGGAAACTGGGATATGGTGATCCGGTCGCCCTCCCGCTCTGGAAGCCACGCTTAGAATTCGACGAGGCGGCGGAAAACATCTAGCCGTAAGTCTCACCCGGTTGAAAATAATGCTGACCTTAGCTTTCGATACCACGCAAGGCGCTTGTTCAGCGGCGATCAGCCA